>CAMCYD010000091.1 GCA_945883785.1 Helicobacter pylori PMSS1 | reverse complement strand
TATACTATGCAAACACTATTGGATAAACTTGATGTGATTGAATGTTTTCAATATAAAAATAATAATTTAAAAGTCGGAGAGATACTCCAAAAACAAAAAGATATTTATGACAACCTGGGCATTGAAATACCTAGCTCGTTATGAGTTGGCGGGAATGCAGGTTACACCTGCAAACTCATTTAAAATTGTTTCTCTTGTCATATTGTCCTACCTTTATTTTTTTTGCCTCTTTTGAAGATTTTGAGGGTTTTTTCTTTCTTCTTTTGTTTTAGATTTTAAGAAGATTGAAAAACTTACCTCTTTTTCTTTTTTAAAAAGGCTTTTCGAGGAAAGTTTGCTAAAGCAACCGCTATTCGCTACTTTTGCCTCTTTCGTTAGTTCATCGGGCTTTTTTCAAAGGGGAATAGGAATATATTTTTATTGGGTATAAACTGTAAATTTCTCTAAATTTCATTTTAGAGTCAATAAACAATATTTCATAATGGGAACGGCAAAAAAAGACGAACTCACAAAAGAGATAGCCAAAAGTTAAAAAAGAAAAAGTAGAGGTAAGTTTCTCTTCTGGTATGGAGTAAAAATTTAAAACACAAAAAGAAGTGATTTATCTATCATCTAAGAGATGATTTCTATAATTTTATATCGTGCTTTGCACTCTCTTATTAGCCTTGATAGGAGTGTAATTATTTTTTGAAATGATTTTAAACGGATAGCGAGAGTGGGCTAAAAAATGTAAAACAAATTTAGATTTAGGTAAAATCAAGAGATAAAATAATTGGAAGTTTAAATAATATATGAGTTCAAAATTTTTCACAAACCAAGGTACAAATACACTAGAAAATAGGTTAAAAGATATCCTAACCCATTACGATATTAAGAATTTAGAATTTTTAATTGGTTATTTTAGGATTAGCGGATTTAAAAAAATTGCCAAACTTCTTGATAATGTTGAGAAAGTAAGAATTTTGGTTGGTATAAATATTGACAAATTAACACACGATGCACAATTAAGAGGGAAAAAGTTTAATTTATTTGATTATGAAAAATTCAATCAAGAGTTTATCGCAAATCAAAAAGATATTTTAGAAGTTGAGGATTATACTCAAGAAATTGATGAAAGTGTTCATCAATTTATTAAATTAATCGCACTAGAAAGACTTGAAATTAGAATCTCACAAGATAAAAACATCCATTCAAAAATTTATATCTTAAGAGAAAATGAAATTAAAAGACACGATTCAACAACAGAATATCGTGGTTCAGTTATAACAGGAAGCTCAAATCTCACAGAAAATGGACTATCTAAAAATTATGAATTTAATGTTGAACTCAAATATAGTGAAGATATTGAATTTGCACTCAATGAATTTAATGATTTGTGGAGTAAATCAATTGAAATTAAGCAAACAGATATTGATACAATTAAACAAAATAGCTATCTAAAAGAGATAACCCCTTATGAACTGTATCTAAAATTTCTCATTGAACATTTTGAAGATAGGGTTGATTATGATTCTTCTGTTGCAAACGATTTACCAAAAGGTTATATGAAATTAGCTTATCAAATAGATGCGGTAAATGAGGGATTGGCAAAAATAAAGAAACACAATGGTTTCTTTTTATCGGATGTTGTTGGTCTTGGAAAAACTATTACAAGTGCAATGATTGTCAAGCAATTATGTAATCAAACAAAAGGAGAGATTTTAATTATCGCTCCGCCATCTATTGAAAAAGAGTGGAAAGAAACATTTGATAAATTTCATATAGGAAATCGTAGAAAATATGAGTTTCACTCATATGGAGCATTAGAAAAAATAAAAGATACTGAAAAATATGAGATAGTGATAATTGATGAATCACATAAATTTAAAAATTTTCTAACTTCAAGATATAAAGAGCTTGAAAGAATTTGTAAAGAAGATGTGAAATACAAAAAAAAGATTATATTAATTTCCGCAACACCACTCAATAATAAACCTCAAGATATAGCAAATCAATTGTATTTATTTCAAGATAAGAGAAATTCAACTATTGATTCACATCCAAATTTAGAGACTTTTTTTGCAGGTGTTGATAAAAAATACAAAGAGATTATCGGTAAAAAAGAAAATCAAGAGGAACTCACTCAAATAGAACTAAGCGAATTGGAACAACTATCAAAAAAAGTGAGAGATAATATTTTACGAGAAGTGATGGTTAGAAGAACTAGAACTGATATCCAAACAAATGAGATTTACAATAAAGACTTATTAGAGCAAGGTTTGAATATCCCTACAATTAATCCAGTGGAAGAATTAGAATACAAACTTGATGATAAGTTATTAAAAATATTTGATAAAACAATTTCATTGCTAACCCAAGATTTAAAATACTATAGATATCAAATTTTGGCAAACCTTACAAAAGATGGACAAAGAAAATATGGGGATGTTCAAGAGGGATTTTTTGAAAAAAGTGCATTAAGTTTAGCGGATATTATGAAAAATATGTTGGTTAAACGATTGGAAAGTTCTTTTACGGCATTTAAATCTACCCTTAATAAACAAAAAAGAAACCTTGAAATGGTTATTAAAATGTTTAAAGATGGAGCTGTTTTTATACCTGCTAAACATTTTGATTTATATGATTTGATGGAAAAAGATGAGGATGACTTTCTTGATAAAATAGATTATTTTTTAGAACATGAAAAAATGAAAGCCTTTGATACAAAAGATTTTAATGATGAATATTTAATTGAATTAGAATCAGATTTAGTGATATTTAACAAACTAGTACAAATGTGGCAAGATATAGATTATGACCCAAAATTAGAAAAGTTCAAATCTATACTTGATTCACATAATAGCGATGATAAGGTAGTTGTTTTTACAGAATCAAAACAAACAGCTCTCTATCTTGAGGAACAATTAAAAAATTATAATCAAGTATTAACCATTCATGGTGGCAATAGAGATAAATTAAAAGACACTATTAGAGAAAATTTTGATGCGAACTATCCACAACAAAAAAATGACTACAATGTAATTATTTCAACTGATACACTAAGCGAGGGTGTCAATATGCACCGAAGCAATATCATATACAACTATGATATCCCTTGGAACTCTACAAGACTTATGCAAAGGATAGGAAGGATAAATCGTATCGGTACAAAACATAGTGAAATCTTTATCTATAACTTCAAACCAACAGCACAAAGTGAAAGCTTGATAGAACTATCAAAAAAAGCATTTATAAAACTGCAAACTTTCCATCATGCGGTTGGGGAAGATAGTCAAATTTATTCAAAAAATGAGCAAGTAGGAACGGTTTCTTTGTATGAAATAGAAACAGAAAAAGCAGATGATGAGCTGAAGTTTTTAGAAGAGATTAGAAAATTTAAAGAAGCAAATCCTAAAACATTTAAAACTTTAAAAGAATTACCAAAAAAAGTAAGAGTTCAAAGAACTATTGAAAATGTTGAGGATACAACATTTGTGTTTATCAAAAACAATGATTCAAAAAATTACTATATGGTAGATAATCAAAATTGTGAAGCTATCAATTTTGTTAAAATGGCAACAAATCTTAAAACAGTAAAAGAAGAAAAAGCAATTTTACCTATAAAAGATTTTCACTATGACCATGTAAAAACCGCGATAGATTTTTATAAAAATGAGCTAGGAAGTATCTCTATTCAATCAACAAATATAAAAGTTGAACACAAAAGCGATAGACAATCTATAACTATTTTTAAATCTTGGCTAGATAAAGATTTTATCCCAAAAGAGATGTATGAGATTTTTATAAAAACAATAAAAGAGGGAAAACTCCAAAATCTTAGTAAAGAGATAATTACTCTTTCAAAAAAATATCAATCAAAAGATATTATTAAAAAACTTGAAGAGATACAAAGTAAGTATAATCTTTTTGAGAAAAAAGATGAACAAAAAACGATAAAAACAAATATAGACATAATACTTAGTGAAACATTTGTATAAAGGAAAACATTTTGGATATTAAAAGATTTTTACAATCAAGTTATGATTATAACAACTTCAAAGAATTTATTTTTGATAAGTTTTATGGTTTTGAAGAAAATAACACAAACTATGAAGAACCTACTAGTGAAACAGAACAAAAGCATATCCAAAAATATAAATTCCTTGGACAAGTAGAACTAGATGATAAAAAAGAGATAGGTTTTTTTGAAGTTGTTACCACAGAAAAAACAGATATTGAAAATAATCGTGTAACACTTGGCAATATCCTAAAAAACAAAGCTTCAAATGAACTACTTGATGGAGCAATAGCTGTATTTGTAAATCCAAAAAGTCCATCTGTTTGGAGATTGTCATTTATCAAGTTTAGTTACGATGAGAATAACAAAGAAGAAGTAACAAATCTAAAAAGATTTACTTATGTTTTGGGTGAACAAATCCCAATCAAAACAGCATACAATCAGTTAAAAGATTTAAAGTATCCAAGTTTAATAGAGCTTGAAAATGCCTTTAGTGTTGAAAAAATATCAAAAGAATTTTTTACAAAATACAAAGAGCTTTATTTCCAACTAGTCAAAGATATTACAGTTGTTAATGATAAAAAAACCACCACTACCGAAGAGCAAACCAACCATGAGAATTCATATAAGTATCTAAGAGATGAGAAAATAATATCTTTTTACATCAAAAAACTTTTAGGGAGAATTGTATTTTTATATTTTGTTCAAAAAAAAGGTTGGCTTAATGATGATAGAAAATTTTTATCAAATCTTTTTTTTAGCTACACAAAAGAGAATCCAACTGCAAATTTTTATGATGCAGTTTTAGAGGACTTATTTTTCAATGCTTTAAATACAAAAAGAGAAAATAACAAAATCACTTTAGGTGGTAAAGAATACACTATCCCATATCTAAACGGTGGATTATTTGAAGAAGATGAATATGATAAAACTGATTTAACTATCACAAACGAAGATTTAAGACAAGTATTGGAACTCTTTGATAGTTATAACTTTACAGTTATTGAAGATACTCCTCACGATAGCGAGATAGCAATCGACCCTGAAATGTTAGGAAGAGTTTTTGAAGATTTACTAGAAGATAGAAAAGAAAAAGGGGCATTTTATACACCAAGAGAGATAGTTCACTATATGTGCCAACAATCAATCATAAATTATCTTTTAAATTTCTATGGGGAAGATAGTTTAGAAGATATAAAATCACTAGTGATAGAAGAAAAAACAGATACAAAATTTATCAGAAATAATGCTAAAGATATAAAAAAATATTTAGAAGAGATAAAAGTCCTTGACCCTGCTATTGGCTCTGGAGCTTTCCCTATGGGTATGCTTCACGAAATAGTTTCTGTTTTGTCAAACCTTGATAAAACAGCAGACATAGGACAACTAAAAAGAAAAGTTATAGAAAATAGTATCTATGGAGTAGATATAGAACACAGTGCAGTTGAGATAGCAAAACTAAGATTTTGGTTAAGTATCGTTGTGGATGAGGAAGAGCCAACACCATTACCAAACTTAAGGTATAAAATAATGGTAGGAAATAGTTTATTGGAAACTATCAATGGTTTTGACCCATTAGAGATAAGTGAGCAAAATCGAGGAAATGGTGCGAGAATAAAAAGAATGAAAGATAAATTTCACTCTTTTTATAATGCTTCTTCAAATGATAAAAAGAATATCATAAAACAAGAGATTGAAAATGATGTTGATGATATTTTTGGAGTTGCACTTAAAAATTATCAAAAAGAATTAGAGGTAATCATCTCTAAAAATGATTTATTTAATACAAATGCAAAATTGCAAAAAGAACACGAAGAACAACTTCAGAATGTATCATTGATAAAAAAAATACTTACAGATTATAAAAATGATAGATTTACAACTGAACTATTTTTATATAAAATATATTTTGCAGAAGTTTTGGAAAATGGTGGTTTTGATGTGGTTATTGGAAATCCTCCTTATGTAAGACAAGAAAAAATCAAAGAGTTAAAATCAAAAAAAGAGATTCAAGAGTTTGCATCATACAATGGTACAGCGGATTTGTATATCTACTTTTTTGAAAAAGGATTTAAACTTCTTAAAGAAAAAGGGATTTTGAGTTTTATCACCTCAAACAAATACACAAGAGCAAAATATGGAAAAGAGTTTAGAGAGTTTGTCTTAAAAAATAGCAAAATCTTAGAATATATTGATTTTAATGGTGTAAAAGTTTTTGAGAGTGCAACTGTGGATACAAGTATTTTTAACTTTCAAAAAATACAATCTAAAAACACTTATTTTAACTATTGCGATATAGATGAAACTTACAAAAAAGGGACATCATTAGAGAAATTTATAAACAAAAATGGCTGGGAATATAGTCAAAATGATTTAAATTTTGATAGCTTTTCTTTTGCAAATCCAAAAGAGTTAAGAATTAAAAAACAAATTGAAAAGATAGGAACACCAATTAAAGATTGGAATATTAAAATTTATCGTGGAGTTTTGACAGGATTTAATGAAGCATTTATTATCGATACTAAAACAAAAGATGAGCTTATAGCAAAAGATGCAAAAAGTGCTGAAATCATAAAACCACTTTTAAGAGGTAGAGATATTAAAAGATATAGTTATGAATGGGCTGGACTTTGGCTAATAAACTCACATAATAATCCACCGATTGATATAAATAATTATCCTGCTATTAAAGAGCACTTAGACCAGTTTTATCCTCAACTTGAAAAAAGAAGTGACAAGGGAAGAACTCCTTATAATTTAAGGAATTGTGCTTATTTGGAAGAATTCGAGAAAGAGAAAATAGTTTATCCTGAAACAACAGTGAGGAGAAATGAATTTGTTTATGATAAAAATAGAACATATATTGATAAAACTGTTTTTATGATAAGCGGAACTAATCTTAAATATTTAAATGCAATACTTTGTTCAAAAATAATCGAATTTTATATGGACTCTTCAATGAGAAAAGTAGGAAAAACAACCATTCAATATTCAAAACAATTTATGGAAGAAATTTATATTCCACAAATCTCAAAAGAAGCCCAAAAACCATTTGAAATTTTAGTTGATTATATTCTTTTTGCAAAAGAGCAAAATATGAAAAATGAATCTTCACTCTTTGAAGCTATTGTTGATGGTATGGTGTATGATTTGTATTTTGAAGAGGATATGAAAAAAGCAGATTGTTTTATAACTTCAAGGGTAGAAGAGATAGTGAAACCATTTGGAAAATACGATAATGATGAGTTCAAAAAAGAGTTTGTCAAAGTTATCTATGAAATTTTTAAAGAAGACAAAACAGTTCAAAGAGGGCTTATATACAGTAGAAATATTGAAGTTGTAAAAATTATCAATGGAGATAAGAAAAATGACTAAAGAAGAGCTATCAAAATATTTATCAGGTATTAGTGGTATAAAAGAAACCGTTTTGGACAATTTCAAATACAAAGATGATTTCTCAAAAATTACAGAGTATGATTTAAAAAAATATACAGATATGGTTGAAACTATCAAACCTTATACAGAAAATACTTTAAATAAAATGATGGAAGAATTGCATAACTCAATGTTGCCAAAAGCTTCAGAATCATATTTAACTAAACTACAAGAAGATATGGCAAAAATTATGCAACCAACTTTGCCTGATGAATTAACAACATTGAATAGTATTTATAATAATCAATTTGAAAAATGGCAAGAGGGATTGGAAAAATTAAACATTTTAACTAAAATAAATCAAGCTCCATCAATAAGTTCATTTGATGCTTTACGAGAATATGCAAATAATATTTCCAAGGGTACTCTATCAAATCAATATCCATTAGCAATTGATGCATTAATGTATGGTTCAAATTTACCACTAAACACTCAAAATACAAATCATTCAAAGGAAGAGAGTCAAATGAGTAATATAAAAATAAATAAAATACAACTTTCAAATTTTAGATTTTTTACAGATGATGAAAGTAACAACACTTTTGTACCAAATAAGCATGGTATGTTGATTTATGGAGAAAACGGGAGTGGTAAAAGTTCTTTATTTAAAGCTTTTGAATTTTTGACAAAAACAGAGATTAATGAAAAAGAATTTAAAGATAATAAAAATATTTTCAAATACGAAGAACCAACCTCTTTATCGTTTGAGTTTAGTAATAATAAATCTTTATCAATAACAGATGATAATTTAGTGGTTGATAGTGAAGATACTTTTATTACAAATCTTTCAATATTTAAACCTATTTTGAATTATCAAGAGTTATTAAAAATCTCATACAATGAGCATAACTCTATCAATGAACAAAAAAACTTATATACTTTTTTTGAAAAGATTTTAGAAGATTATCCTATTGTTGGTGGTGGTGACAAGAAAAAACTAAAAGATTTTGAAGATGAGGAGTATTTTTCACATTATACAAGAATAATAGAAGAAGAATTGTTTGATAGCATGAACCATTTTTTACAGAAATTTAATCATAACTTTAAAATTACGAAGATTAAATTAAGTGGATTTGGTAAAAAAGCACATTTGGAAATAGACTATTTTGAAAAAGATATCACAGATAAAAAATATCATCTATTTTTAAATGAAGCGAGACTTTCAGCACTTGCTATGAGTATCAATTTTGCAATAATCAAAAAACAGTTCGATTTACTTAACGAAGATAGTTTAAAAATATTGGTCTTGGATGATTTGCTCATAAGCCTTGATATGAATAATAGATTAAATCTTCTAAAAATTTTACAAGATGAATTTAGTGACTATCAAATATTTTTCTTTACACATGAAAAAGGACTGTTTGACCTTATAAATGAGAAAATGTCTTTACAGTCCTATGAAATATATGTGCAAAAAAAAGATGATTTTGAAGTACCATTTATCAAACAATCAAAGTCACTCTTAGAACAAGCAATTTGGCAAAAAGATACTCAAAATTATGGGTGTAGTGCAAATCTATTGAGACAATGTACTGAGAAATTGGTTTGTAAATTTTTACCTAATGAATTAACAGTTGGCAATGGATGTAAAATATTAGACTTGGAAAAGTTATTAAAAAAAGCAATAGAATTTGAAACAACAAAAGCTACAAATATAAATCAAGATATTATAGATAATCTTAATAAATTAAAAACTTTTAAAAGGGTACTTTTAAATGATGCTTCACATTATAATAGTACCGATATTTACAAAATTGAATTAGAAGATGCGATAAATACTTTGGGAGATTTGGGGAGATTAATTTAAATATTGTTTATAGAAAGGCAGAATTTTGGAATTTGATTATTTAATAGTTGAAAATTGGTTAAAAAATACAATACCTGGAATAGTTATCCTTGGTATTATTGGAAGCATTTTTGGAACAATGTTATTCCCAATATTTATAAATAGTATTAAAATCATATATCAATGGGTGTTGAAAGCGTTTTACAAAATATTTGGACAAGTTGGTGTTAAATTTTTATCAGGCGAATTCGCATCATTAACGAATACCCATTGCCAACATTCTACCATCCAAACCTGTCAATTCACTAAAAACCTCGTAAGGTGTTTTAAATCCTAAACATTTTCTAGGGCGAGAATTCAACTTGTCAACTGCTCTTAAAACCTCTTCAACTGCAATATCTATAAGCTCCATCCCTTTTGGAAAATACTGTCTTAAAAGCCCATTGGCATTCTCATTTTGTCCTCTTTCCCATGAGTGATATGGTTTTGCAAAATAGG
>CAMCYD010000090.1 GCA_945883785.1 Helicobacter pylori PMSS1 | reverse complement strand
ATTCAAAGATTTTGAGTATGAATAGTAGCAATTATTAGATTTTCACTTTAAAAATCACTATTTACTCCCTGTAAATGGTTATTTTTAAAGTGAAAAGATGATGATTGAAACTGTTTATAATCATTTGTTTGAATTTGCAAGTGGCTCTTATGTTTGCTTTTAGTTGGCTATATAGATAAATTGATTATGTGAGGATTATAAAATGGTTATTTATTATAAAAACGAGATGAATTTGGTTAAATATATAAAAACGATACGGGATGTAGTTTTGTATAAAGATGGTGGAATTTTGACAAAAATTGGGCTAAAAAAAAGAATCTATCCTGCCCTTTATTTTCATAGTGGAGGCTTGAACGAGCTTTCAAAACGACTGATACAAAATAGTGCAGTAACGATAGTAAATTCTAGAATTTTAAAAGATAAGATCGTAAAAACGCTGGGCGTTAATGAATCAAAAATCGAAGTCATTTTGCCTGCATATGAGGTTGAAAAATACAAAAAGAAAGATATTCAAAAAGTTTTTAAAGAGAAATATGGCATTGTAAAAGATGCAAAAATTATTTATTTTACAGCAAAAGATTTCGAGAAAAATGGATTTAGACAGTTTTGTAGTATTATAAATAACCTTGAGATGACGAATTGGAAAGCTGTTGTCACTGTTCCAAACGAAAAAGAAGAAATTTACTCCAAAGAGATATTGGGGCATTATAAACTTTTAAAGCAAGTTGTTGTCGTGCAAGATGAAGTTTTTGATGTAGCTGATATTTTCATATTTCCTACAGTTTTGGAAAGTTTTTCACTTATGGTGCTAAAAGCTATGGTAAATAAATGTGTAGTTTTTTCTACTACAAATAACAATTCTATCGAAATTTTGGATATTTTTTCTATTATGGACGGACCAAAAGATTCTAATACTTCATATAAAATTGATATGTTACTTCGTGTCAAAAATGAGATGAAAAAAATAAAAAAAGAAAATCGGGCAGTAGCTTCAAAGCTTACATATGAGTATCAAAAAAGAAAGCTAGAAAATATTTTAGAAAAATTAGCACTCTAAAACTTTAAGTGCTAATTTATAAAATTTCAATTATTATTTCAGTTCAAAATTGACAGGGCAATGATGGAATTCAATACAAAAAAACAAAATTAAGGAAAAAATACAATGGCAAAACACGAATTTCAAACAGAAGTAGGACAACTTTTAAAACTTATGACGCACTCTTTATACTCAAATAAAGAGATTTTTATACGAGAATTGGTATCAAATGCAAGTGATGCGATTGATAAATTAGAATATCTTAAACTTACAGATGAAAAACTAAAAGGTCTTGAAACAACCCCACAAATCAATATTAAATTAGACAAAGAAGATAAATCGCTTACTATTAGTGATAATGGAATAGGAATGAACGAAGCTGATTTAATCTCATCTTTAGGAACTATCGCAAAATCTGGAACAAAATCATTCATCGAAAGTATGAGTGGAGATGCAAAAAAAGATAGTAAATTAATCGGGCAATTTGGAGTTGGATTTTATTCAGTATTTATGGTTGCTGAAAGAGTTGATGTTATCAGCAAAAAAGCTGGCGAAGATATTGCTTTTAAATGGTCAAGCGATGGTGAGGGAAGTTATGAACTAGCTCCTTGTATCAAAGATGAGAGTGGTACGGTTGTTTATATCAAGCTTAAAGATGAAGCGGTGAGCGACTATGCGAGCAGACACAAGATAGAAGATATTGTAAAAAAATATTCAAATCATATTGCTTATCCAATCTTTATGAACTACAAAGAGGAAGTTGAAAATGAAGAGACAAAAGAGAAAATAATGGAGTCTAAAAAAGAGCAAATCAATGAAGCAACGGCTCTTTGGACGCAAAGCAAATCAAGCTTGAAAGAGGACGATTACAATCAATTTTATAAAACAATTAGCCACGATAGTGAAAATCCACTTCTTTATGTGCATACAAAAGCGGAAGGTGTAAGTGAATACTCTACACTTTTCTATATCCCAAGTAAAGCTCCTATGGATATGTACAGAGTTGATTTTCAACCAGGTGTTAAACTGTATGTAAAAAGAGTCTTCATAACTGATAGCGAAAAAGAGTTGCTCCCTACATATTTAAGATTTGTAAGAGGGATTATTGATAGCGAAGACTTACCTTTAAATGTGAGTAGAGAGTTGCTTCAAGAAAATAAAGTTATGGCAAATATTAAACAATCATCTATCAAAAAAGTTTTAAGTGAAATCAAAAAACTGAGTAAAGATGAAGAGAAATACAAAACTTTTATCAAAGAATATAATAGACCACTTAAAGAGGGAGTGTATCAAGATTATGTCAATAAAGATGCTATTTTAGAACTTGTACGATACAAATCTACAAACGATGGCGAAAAGATGACATCACTTTTAGAGTATAAAGAGAGAGCGGATAGTGAACAAAAAGCAATATACTACATCATCGGAAGTGATGAAAAAGTACTTAGAAATTCGCCACTTCTTGAAAGTTACAAAAAGAACAATATTGAGGTTTTGATTTTGGACGATAAAGAAATTGATGAAATTATTACTCCAAGTATTGGTAGTTTTCAAGAGTGGGAACTCAAAGACATCACAGCTTGTGAGCCTCCAAAAACTGAGCAAACCGAGGAAGAAAAAAAAGAGATTGATGAAAAATTTGCTTCAATTGTAGAAAAAATAAAAAATGCTTTAGGAAGTGAAGTCAAAGAGGTGCGAACAACAAATAGACTGAGCGACAGTCCGTCTTGTGTTGTAAAAGATAGTAGCGACCCAATGTCTTCTATGGCACATATGTTTAGAATGATGGGGCAAGAGATGCCAGAATCTGCTCCAATTTTAGAGATCAATCCAGAGCATACAATAGTTCAAGCACTGAATGGTTGTGCTGATGATGCGATGATTGAAGACATCTCTCATCTTTTACTTGATCAAGCAAAAATATCTGAGGGGATGGAGATAAAAGATCCAATTAGTTTCGTAAAAAGGCTAACTTCAGTGATGACGAAAGCTTTGTAAGGTAATGGAAGAATTTATTTCTGATTGGGGCTATGTAGCCCTTTTTTTATATAGTTTCGGTGGTGGAATGTTGGCTCTAGCAATCGCTGGAGTTTTTAGTGTTACTGGGGAACTCAATATCTATTATGCTATAACAGTCGCTGTAGTATCTAACTTTATCGGTGACCAGTTTTTATTTTTATTGGCAAGAAACAACAAATCTTATGCAAAATCTATGATGTCAAAATGGGGAAGAAAAATCGCTTTAACCCATCTTTTGATGAGAAAATATGGCATATGGATACTTTTTATAAAAAAATATATCTATGGTATTAAAACTCTTGTTCCCCTTGCTATGGGACTTACAAAATTTGATTTCAAAAAATTTACCCTTTATAATCTTTTGGCTTCCATTGTTTGGGGAGTTGTTGTTGGAGCTATCTCTTATTTTCTTGGACAAATCTTTCTTGATTCACTTGAAGAGTATAAAAATATTGGGATTGTTACATTATTGTTACTTTTTATTGTTATTTTCCAAATATTTAAACGGTATTAAGTTTATCTTGAATATAATTTACGACAAAAATTTTCTAAAGGCGGACAATGTATAAACTTATCATGTCAAAAATTAGATACAAAATTATGGCTCTTATGGTTGTTTTGATGACTATAAATGCACTAATTGGTATGTATCTTATCTATAAAAATGTTTCAAATAGCAGTTATGAAAATACTCGCAATAACCTTAATATGCTTAACGATGCAATATTTCAGAGTCTTAGAAATGCGATGAACAGTGGAGATCCTGTAACTATTGCAAAAGCTGAATCGGATGCTAGAAGTATTAAAGGTATCGACAAACTAGTTGTAGAAAAAAGCAAACCACTTATGGAGTTGTTTGGTTCAAAAGAGCCATATACAACAAGCGAAGAAGTTCTAAAAGCAATGGAAACAAAACAACCCATGGTTTTAGAAGAGACTGAAAATGGACATAAACTTCGAATGATTAAGCCTATGATAGCTACTGATGAGTGTTTGGGTTGTCATGCAAATCAAAAAAAAGGTGATGTTATTGGTGTTTTAGATCTTAGTTTTTCTATGGAAGAAGCTGATGCAAGTCTTGAAAGTTTAATTATCAATAATGTATTAGTCAATACTATTTTAGGGTGGGTTACTATCGCACTAATCTTTTTTCTTGTAAGATACATTAGTAAGCCAATAGAAACACTTCAACATTCAATCCATGCATTGATGAAATTTTCAAGTGCTGAGCAACAAATTGTTGTAAACTCAACAGATGAAATAGGAGATGTTGCTAGGTCTTTCAATATTTATTTAAATCAAGTAAGAGAAACTATGAGACAAGATCAGCTTGTCGTTGAAGAAGCTGAAGAAGTTATTCAAATGGCCAAAACAGGGTTCTTTACTTATAGAATTGAAGCAAAAAGTGCAAATAGAATTACAAATGATTTAAGAAATACTATCAATAAAATGATTGATGAACTGAATGAAAAACTGAATAAAATCAATGTGGCACTTAGTGAATTTGGAGTTGGAAATTTTGATTATAAATTAGTTGATGACAATTCGTCTGGTACGATAGCTTCTATTATGAAAGCTACAGATGCTCTTGGAAATAATTCTTCTGAATTATTATCTATTATCTTTATAGCTGGTAAAAAGCTGGATAATACGATTGATATTTTATCTCAGGCATCTTCTTCTCTTTCTCGAAATGCAAATATTCAAGCGGCATCGTTAGAAGAAACTGCTGCAGCAGTAGAAGTGATTTCACAAAACATTAGATCAAGTGTATCAAATGTAAACAATATGTCAAAGTTGGCGGATGATGTAAATAAAGCAGCAGTTGAAGGAAGAGAGCTAGCAACTAAAACGGCAAAATCAATGGAAAGCATTAATCGTGAAGTAACTGCAATTAACGATGCGATTACGGTGATTGATCAAATAGCATTCCAAACAAATATCCTTTCTTTAAATGCAGCAGTAGAAGCAGCAACAGCAGGTGAAGCTGGGAAAGGATTTGCAGTTGTTGCCCAAGAAGTGAGAAATCTAGCATCAAGAAGTGCAGAAGCTGCGAAAGAGATAAAAGTTCTTGTCGAAAGCGCTGCGATAAAAGCTTCTGAAGGTAAAAATATTTCTCATAGCATGATAAATGGATATGAAGTACTTAATGATAAAATAATTCAAACAAAACAAATGATAGATTTAGTTTCTGCTGCGAGTTTGGAACAATCAAGAGGTATGACGCAAATTAATGATGCAATTTCTATTATTGATAGAAATACACAAGAAAGTGCTAAGGAAGCATCGAATATTGATAATTTGGCTATTGAAGTAAAAAATTTATCTGAAAGATTGCTCAGTGTTTCTGACCATGTTACTTATAGACAAGAAACAAAAAAACAAGTATGTGATATTGAAATGGCATACCATTTAAATAAATTACAACTTGGGCATATTAAATTTAAAGATTCAAATTTTGCAAGATTAAATGAAAGAACAAAATTTAGTGTAGTGGATGCAGCTGGTTGTGCATTAGGGAAATGGATACTTGATATGGAAAGAGAAAATAAAGATTTTACTCGTACAGTTAACTGGAGTACGATGAAAGAAGAACATAAAAAAGTGCACGAAGGTGTCCAAGAATACATAAATGCTAATGCAGAAAAAATACATGATAGTGTAGCTTTAATTCCTAAAGCTATAGCATTGGAAACTTCAATTACTCATGTTTTTCAGTCGCTGAATATTGTTAAAATCGAAAATTGTCAAAATAAAGGATAATAAGATGGCTCAAAAAAAGAAAATACTGATACTAGATGACGAAAGAGACATATTAAATGTTATTGAACGATTTTTAAATAGAAGAGGATTGGTTGATGTAATAACGGTAACAAATCCAATTGAAGCCTTGGCACTTATCAGAAATGGTGATTTTGATATGCTTCTGACGGATATTATGATGCCTGAAATGAATGGTGTTGATGTCTTGAAAGAAGTTCATAAAATGAAGCCATATGTAAAAGTTATTATGATGACCGCTTATTCCACAATAGACAAAATAATTGAATGTGAACAGTTAGGTGCTACTGACTATGTAACAAAACCATTTATAAGCTTGAAAGATGTGGAGAGCAAAGTACTAGATCATTTAGGTATTGCTTAAGTGTTTAAAGGTCTAACTGCACTGTATGTAGAAGATGAACAATCAATTAGAGATGCAATTGGTGGACTTTTAAAAACATTTTTTAAAGATTTTATATCATGTGAAAATGGTCTTGAAGGACTTAGAGCTTTTGAACAAAACCAAGATAAAATCGATGTAATTATTACAGATATCAATATGCCCAAATTAAATGGTCTTGATATGCTTGATAAAATAAAAGAGATATCGCCATTTACCCCTATGCTTATCACAACTGCGCATAATGACGCGAATTTTCTCCATCGTGCTATTGATATTGGGGTTACTGGATATATTAATAAACCTATTGATGTGAGAAAATTACTTGATGTTATCAAAAAAAATGTTCTTCCAATTATTGAGAAAAAAAGACTTGAAGCAGAAATAGAAGCACAACAAGAAAGAGAAATACAAAATGCTAAATTTTTGGCTATTGGACAGCTAACTGCTGGAATTACACATGAAATTAACACGCCACTTACCTATATAAAAGCTACTTTTGAGATGATGCAATATGATATTGATGATATTGTGAATATTGATGTGAGAAATCGTATGAATGATGATGTAAAAACAATTTTAGATGGAATTCATAGAATGGAAAATATTATCTCTTCGATGAAAGAGATAGCATCTCAAACAAAAATTGATAAAGAACCTGTTAATATCTATAAAACTATTATGGTTGCTCTTACTATGACACATAATAAATGTAAACATATATCAAATGTATATCTAAATGGAAAGCCATATACGACACTTATGGAGCATGAAAATTTGCATTTTATGGCGAATGTTCAAGTGCAAAGAATTGAACAAGTATGGATTGTTATTATAAATAATGCTATGGATGAACTTATCAAGAAAGATAACTTTAGTGATAGGGTACTTCTGATAAATATCGAGACGAAGGGAAATAATATTGTTGTGAAGTTCAAAGATAATGCAGGTGGGATAAAAGAGAGTATTATGGAACATATCTTTGACGCTTTTAAAAGTACTAAAATATCTTCTGGCATGGGAGTTGGGTTAAATATTGCAAAAAAAATAGTAGACGAAAATGATGGAATAATTAAAGCTTACAATGAAGATGATGGAGCAATTTTTGAAGTTGTGTTACCACTTTATATTATGTAATTGTAACTTTTCTAAACACTATAAAAATCAAAAGAGTAAAATCTACACACTTATCGCAAAAATTATCTTTTTTTTGTTAGACTTATGCTTTAAAATAATAATAAAAAAAGGACTTTGAAGATGAGTTTAGTAACAAACTACAAATTACACACAGAAGAAAGAGCAGTACTTAGTGTTCCACCTTTGGCACTTACGGCAGAACAAACAGCGCAACTTGTTGAGCTTTTAAAAGCTGATACTATTATCGAGCAAGAATATTTACTTGATTTATTTGAAAATAAAATCAACGGTGGAGTTGATGATAGTGCTTATGTAAAAGCGGCATTTTTAAATGATGTTGTTCAAGGAAATGTACAATGTGGTGCAATTAGCCCTGTAAAAGCTTGTGAAATATTAGGAAAAATGGGTGGTGGATTTAATGTTTCCCCTCTTGTTGAGGCTTTAAAAATTGATGGCGAGGTAGCTTCAAGTGCTGCGACTCAGCTTAAAAATACAATTTTAGTTTACGGAAGCTTTGATGATGTAAATCAACTTGCAAATGACGGAAATGAAAAAGCAAAAGAGGTTATCACTTCTTGGGCTAATGGTGAGTGGTTTACAAATCAACCAGCACTACAAAGTGAGATAAAACTTACAGTTTATAAAATTCCAGGTGAAACAAATACTGATGATTTGAGTCCAGCAAGTGAAGCATTTACAAGAGCTGATATTCCTCTTCATGCTAACTCAATGCTGGGTGCAAGAATGCCAAATCCACTTCAAACGATGGATGAATTGAAAGATAAAGGAAATCCTTTAGCTTATGTTGGTGATGTTGTCGGAACTGGAAGTTCAAGAAAATCAGGGATTAATTCTGTTCAATGGCATATGGGAACAGACATAGAAGGTATCCCAAATAAAAGAACAGGTGGAGTTGTAATCGGAAGTATCATTGCTCCAATTTTCTTTAATACAGCAGAAGATAGTGGATGTTTACCACTCAAAGCTCCAGTTGAAAATCTTGAAACTGGCGATGTAATCGTAGTAAAACCTTATGATGGTGTGATAGAAAAAGATGGTGTTGTTATAAGTCAATTTACATTGCAACCAAATACTATCACGGATGAGATGAGAGCAGGGGGGAGAATACCACTTATTATCGGAAAAGGTTTAACAGCAAAAGCAAGAGAAGCTTTAGGGCTTGGGGTAAGTGATTTATTTTTAATCCCAGAAAATCCAGCTGATAATGGAAAAGGGTATACACTAGCACAAAAAATGGTAGGTAAGGCTTGTGGAACTACAGGAATTAAACCAAATGTATATTGTGAACCAATCGCTACAACAGTAGGAAGCCAAGATACAACAGGACCAATGACGAGAGATGAAGTGAAAGAATTAGCTGCACTTGATTTTGGTGCTGATATGGTTATGCAATCATTCTGTCATACAGCTGCTTATCCAAAACCAGCTGATATTAAATTACAACACACACTTCCAGCATTCTGGACAAGTAGAAAAGGGGTGATTTTAAGACCAGGTGATGGTGTTATCCACTCATGGTTAAATAGACTTTGTTTGCCTGATACTGTTGGAACGGGTGGAGATAGTCATACAAGATTCCCAATCGGTATTTCGTTCCCAGCAGGTTCTGGACTTGTTGCATTTGCTGGAGTTACAGGGATGATGCCTTTAACTATGCCTGAATCTGTACTTGTAAGATTTTCTGGAGAGATGCAAGACGGTATAACTTTAAGAGATTTGGTAAATGCTATTCCATATTATGCAATAAAAGCTGGTCTTTTAACAGTTGAGAAAAAAGGTAAGAAAAATATTTTTGATGGAAAAATCCTTGAAATCGAAGGTTTAGAAAATCTGAAATGTGAACAAGCGTTTGAACTTTCAGATGCTTCAGCTGAAAGAAGTGCGGCAGCTTGTACAGTTAAATTAAACAAAGAGCCAATCCTCGAGTATTTAGAGTCAAATATCGTTCTTATTGAAGAGATGATTAAGCAAGGGTACCAAGATGGGAAAACTCTTCAAAGACGAGCCGATAAAATGAAAGAATGGTTGGCAAATCCAACTCTTTTAGAAGCTGATGCGGATGCTGAATATTCGGCTATTATCGAGATAGATTTGAATGAAATAACTGAGCCAATCTTAGCTTGTCCAAACGATCCAGATGATGTTAAAACTTTAAGTGAAATCCATGCAGCTGGACTTCAAACTAAAATTGACGAGGTTTTTGTTGGTTCTTGTATGACAAATATTGGATTATTTAGAGCTTTAGGGGAAGTTTTAAGAGGAGAGGGGCAAGTGCCTACAAAACTATGGGTGTGTCCTCCAACAAAAATGGATGAAAAAACACTTCAAGAAGAGGGATACTACTCTGTATTTGGAACAGCTGGGGCTAGAACTGAAATCCCAGGATGTAGCCTTTGTATGGGAAATCAAGCAGCAGTTGCACAAAATGCATAT
>CAMCYD010000089.1 GCA_945883785.1 Helicobacter pylori PMSS1 | reverse complement strand
ATTGTTAAAGTTATTTAAAATTATGAATTTCAAACTCCCATCAAGAATTTAAGGTAATTTATAAGCTGTAGTTACGAAAAATAGAATTTTTTTTAAATAGATCCCTTAAATAAGGGGTTTGTTGATGTTTGGTTGGAAAATGTCCGCTTTAAAAATAACCATTTACATGGAGCAAAAAGTGATTTTTAAAGTGAAAATCTAATAATTGCTACTATTCATACTCAAAATCTTTGAATTTGCAAGTGGCTCAAAGCTATAAATCTTGAAAAAAGATAAATTTGATATAATATTTTCATAAAATTTATGAGGAAACAAAGATGCTAAATAAAGATTTGATTTTATTGCAACTAAAAGAATTGAAGCCTGATTTTCAAAAAGATGGAGTCAATCTTTTAGGCTTATTTGGCTCATATGCTAGAGATGAAGAAAATGACAATAGTGATATTGATATTTTGATAGAAACTACACCTTTATTTTTGGAAAAATATAGAGGACTTAAAGCTTATGCAAAGTTAGAGGATTTGAAAAATATCATCAAAGATAAGTTTCATAAAGAGATAGATTTTGTGGATAAAAGTGGGTTAAATCAACATAATAATAGCTATATTTTAAATAAGGCTATTTATGTATGATGAAAATGAAATCGAAAGAATAAAGTCTATTCATAAAAAATTAAGCACAGTTTATAAGATTATTGATAAGCATGGTGGAATCGTCAAAGCACTTGAAGATGAAGAGGGGCAACCAGCTATTTTAATGTTGCTCATAGCTTGTGCTGAACAATTTAACAAACTGAACAAGCATAATTCAATTTTGTTAAATCAATTTGATAAGCTAGATATTAAAGGGATTATCTCGATACGAAATTTTATTGCTCATGATTATGATGGTGTAAATTTGACAATAGTTGAAGATAGTTTACGATATGGAATCCCAGAAATTTTCAAGATTTTAAAAGAAATTTTGAAAATTAGTTGAAAACAAAAATTAGTTAAAAACAAAGAAAGTTTTTCTTTCCTAGTTCTCAATGATAGCTTTAAAAATTAGGAAAAGCTTCCTAAACAAATATAAAGGAAAAAAATGGACAAAATCACACTTCAATCGCCATACGATATGCATATTCACTTAAGAGATGGAGATATGCTCAAACTCGTAGCACCACTAAGTAGCCATACTTTTGCAGGTGGTATTATTATGCCAAATCTTGTCCCTCCTGTTGAGACAAAAGAGGCGGTAGTTGCTTATAAAAATAGGATTTTAGAAGCTATTGGAAGTGATGATTTTACACCGTTTATGACACTTTTTTTTAAACCTTACACAAAAGAGTTTTTAGAAGATATCAAAGATGAGATAAGTGCTATCAAGCTCTACCCAGCTGGAATCACTACAAATAGTGAAGGGGGAGTAAGCTCCATCGATACAGTTGCACTTGCTCCAACTTTAAATGCGATGAGTGAATTGAACATTCCACTTTGTGTTCATGGGGAAACAAATGGTTTTGTGATGGATAGAGAAAAAGAGTTTATGAGTGTCTATGAAGCACTAGCGGTTGCTTTTCCCAAACTTAAAATCATTATGGAACATATCACAACAAAAGAGGCTGTTGAATTAGTCCAAAAGTATGATAATTTATATGCGACCATCACTTTGCAACACCTTATCATTACACTTGATGATGTTGCAGGTGGGATGCTCAAACCGCATCTTTTTTGTAAACCAATAGCAAAAAGACCAGAGGATAAAGAGGCACTTTTAAATATCGCTCTCAGTGGGCATCCGAAAATTATGTTTGGAAGTGACTCAGCACCGCATCCTAAACACAAAAAAGAAGCCTGTGGCTGTGCTGCTGGTGTTTTCACTGCACCGATTGCATTGCAAGTTTTAGTGGAATTGTTTGAAAAAAATGGAAAATTAGAAAACTTAGAAAAATTTGTAAGTGGGAATGCTATCAATATTTATGAGCTTACACCATCAAGTAAATCAGTTACTTTAATCAAAAAAGATTTTGTAGTACCAGAGGCTTATGAAGCTTTTGGAGAAGTTGTTGTTCCTATGTATGCTGGTGAAACTATAAGATGGAGTTTGGAAGGATAAAATCCTTAAAATTCCATTCTCATTTGTACTTGTCCAGAAGTGCCAAATTCTTCATCTATCTCCTGTGCAATCGCTTTAAAATCAACACCATCAATATTTTGTAAACTAGCTAGAATTTGTTTTTTTCCATTGACTAACTCTTTTGATTTGATACCATGTGAAATAGAGAGGCTAGCCTCTACAAAAGCGGAGAGTTTATCACATTGTTTGAGTGCCAAACCATCGATACAG
Organism: Helicobacter pylori PMSS1; assembly: GCA_945883785.1. Classification (GTDB taxonomy): domain Bacteria; phylum Campylobacterota; class Campylobacteria; order Campylobacterales; family Arcobacteraceae; genus CAIJNA01. The sequence continues at coordinate 8,072 of CAMCYD010000089.1, read as the reverse complement.
TCGTATTTATTTTCATTGTATGGAGCTAAACTTTCAACGATTTGGATTTTGTTATCAACGATGATTTTATTTAAAAATTCATCTTTTCTTCCATCATAAAGCCCTAATATATATTTAAATTCATCTTTCATATTTTCTGGCACATTTGGCAAAATATCATCTTCAATTTTTGAAATCTCATATTCAGCGATAAGACCACTAAGCTCATCAACACTGTATTTTACAGGGCTGATAATGTCTCTTGTAAGTGCTTCAGGAAGGTCATGAAATAGTGCTGTGAAGAAATTGTTTTCAAGTCGTTTTTCACAAGCATTGATTTTGATGGAGTAAAAATATGAAAAAATAGCAACGGTTAACATATGTCCTAAAACTGAAGTTTCAGGAATTCTTGGAGTTTGAGCCCATCTTTTTTGAAAACGAAGTCTTCCACTTAGGTCGATTACTTTTGCTAATTTTTTATTGAGGGCAATTTTACGAACACCAATAAGTTCGTAATAATCTTCAATCTCCTCATCGACCTCTTTTTTCACTTCATCAATCCCATTTAAAAATTGACTTGTTTGATAAACGATGCTAAACTCCCATTTTGTAGAGAGATAAGAGGAGGCTTTTAAAATAAATCTTTCTTTTTTATACAGTGTTTCATCCGTTAAAAATCTCTCAAATCTTTCCAAAAATATCCCATTATCAATATCTTTTAAGCTCGGTGCTAGTTTTGTAATAACCCAATTGTTTATCTCTTTCCCTTTTTGCTTAAGTGCTTTTCTAAAAACATCTGGGCGAATATCTGTAACTACAACTCTTCGTAAAAATTCAAAAATACCAGCTTCTATGAGGTGTGTGTAGTTTACATCCTCTTCAAGTTTGGCAATAAAATAAGCAATGATAAATTTATGAGCTTGTTTGTCAAGTTCGACCAAATCGACCATTCTAGGATAGTCATTCCATCTTTGGATTGAGGCCGCGCTAAAAATACTATCGATTATTGTTGGATTTATCATTTTGTATTCCTTTCAAATTTTTTCTCAATTTTGTGTTCTAAATCTTCAGCGATATGTTTTATTTCCGCTATCTCTTCATCAATAACTTGTTCAATTGGAGTATCACTTCTTGCTATAAGATATTTTCCCAAAAGCATCCCAGCAACAGTCAATCCAACCACTGCATAAGCTACCCAATCACTAGGTGGTGCATGTCGTACCATTTTTATACTCTGCAACTTCCCATTTTAGAAAGTGCATTGATTTTTTCAACTCTTCCCTCATGTCTTCCACCTTCAAAAGAGTGGCTGTCCCAAGCATCAACGATAGCTTCAACCATCCCATAACCACTTACTCTTTCTCCCATACAAATAACATTTGCATCATTGTGCTCTCTTGCCATTTTTGCTGAGTATTCATTGTGACAAAGTGCAGCTCGGATTCCAGCAAATTTATTTGCAGCCATTGACATCCCGATTCCGCTACCACAAATCAAAATCCCTTTACTTCCATCATGGCTTAAAACAGCTTCACACACTTTAGCTGCAAAATCTGGATAATCAACTCGGTCTGTATTAAATGGACCTAAATCTTCAACTGTATGCCCTTTTTTTTCAAATAATTCTTTGACAAATTTTTTTATCTCTATCCCAGCATGATCTGCACCTATATAGTATTTCATTAGTAAATTCCCTCTGTATGACTTGATTTTTCATTTGTATATTTTGTATTTTCTAAAGATTCTGGAGTTTGAAATACTCTATCCCATCTGATTTTTTTCTCTTCGTCCCAACTAAAATAGACAAACCAAGGTGTTCCAACTATATATTTATAAGCAACAGTTCCCCAAAATCTACTATCATTTGAGTGGTCACGATTATCACCCATCATAAAAAATTCTCCATCAGGAATGATTATAGGTTCAAAATCAAAAAGTTGTATATGACCACTATTTTCTCTTGTGATACTCTCGTCATGATGAATCCCTGGATGTTCTTTTTCATATGGATTTCGTACAAAAAGTTTACCTTGAAGTTCAATAAGTTCATAGTTTTTAAAATGTTCTTTTGTAAATTCATTCCCATCTTTTGGAGCTAAATACAAATCTTTATCTCTTAAAAATAAGATATCACCACCAGTCGCTATACATCTTTTTACATAGTGAACTTTTGGGTCATGTGGATATCTAAATACCACAATATCTCCCCTTTTTGGTTTTGAACCTTCTATAAGATGTCCGTTGTTATTAAAATCTGGTAAAACTTGAAGTTCAAGCCAAGGGATGGTTGGTGTTGGAACACCATAAGCGAATTTTTTTACAAAAAGCATATCACCTATTAAAAGTGAATTTTTCATACTTCCACTAGGAATAACAAAAGCTTGCGCGACAAAAAAAATGATGCCAAGAACGATAACCACCGTTCCTCCCCAGCTTCCACTCCAATCATAGAGTTTTTGTATTAGCCCTTTTGATTGGGTTTCGTTTGCATTGTTTAAATTATTTAGATTTTCTAAATCAGGTGTTTCTATACTCATAAGTTAAGCCTTTTGTTTTCTATTTTTTGCAGATTTGATGGTGTTTTCTAAAAGCATGGCGATTGTCATAGGACCAACTCCCCCTGGAACGGGTGTGATGTAAGAACATTTTGAAGCAACATTTTCAAAGTCCACATCCCCTACAAGTTTTCCGTTCTCTAATCTATTGATACCAATATCGATGACTATTACACCATCTTTTACCATATCTTCTGTGATAAGATTGACAACTCCTACACCAACGCAAATGATATCAGCATTTAAAGTATGGGCTTTGAGGTCTTTTGTATAAATATGGCAAATATCAACAGTTGCATGTGCATTTAAAAGAAGAGTTGCCATAGGTTTGCCTACAATATTTGAAGCTCCAACTATGCAAGCATTTTTTCCTTTTGGGTCGATATTGTATTCTCTTAAAAGCTCCATTACACCATAAGGAGTTGCAGGAATAAATCCATCAAGCCCAGCTACGACTCTTCCAACATTGTATGGATGAAAACCATCGACATCTTTATTTGGGTCAATCGCTTCTAAAATTGCAGTTGTATTGATATGTTTTGGCAGTGGAAGTTGAACTAAAATACCATCAATATTTTTGTTGTGATTCATCATTTGTATGATTTCTAAAATATTTTCTTGAGAGATAGTTTCTGGCATTTCATGCGCTATGCTATAAATTCCAGCTTCTTTGCAAGCTTTACTTTTCATATTTACATATGCAGCACTCGCAGGGTCATTTCCTACTAAAACGACTGCAAGTCCTGGTGTAGTGCCATTTTTTTGCAGTTCGATAACTTCTTTTTTTACATTTTCTCTCATTTTTTCTGATAATTTTTTACCGTCTAGGATAGTCATAAGTTTTACCTTTTTATTTTAAGTTGATAATTTTTAAGAAGTTTGGATTATATCTTAAAATAGTTTAGGAGATAGTTTTATAATTTTCAATAGTTGACTTTGACAAGTGAATATAAATCTTCCCTAATCTCCAAAAACTTAACAGATTGGGTTTTGTCTAATTTGTATTTTTCTATTTTTGCACAGTCATTACAAACTAAAATCATATTTTCTAAATAAAAATCGCCTCCTTTTTCTAAAGGTTTGACAAATAAAATATCACTATCTTTAAGTTGCAGTTTTTTAGAACATTTTTGACAAGTTTTTTCATCTCGTTCATAAATCAAATTTTTTCGCAAAAGCCAATCTTCTGGAAGTCTATTTTTGAAATTTTTAGAGTTAAAAGCGTAACTACTCCACAACATATTTGATGAGATAGATTTGTCTGAATTTTTTGGATTAAAATCTAATGCTTCGTATTGATTGATGATGTTATCTATAAGAGAATACTTCTTTGTATCTGGATTTGGTTCATCTTTGATTTTATCAAGGTATTTAAAATCAAATTTGATTTTTGGATAAGTTATTTTGAGTTTCTCATCAAGTTGTCTTAAAAATAGTTCCATATCTGTCTCTTTATAGATAAAGAAAAATATCTTTTTTCTGAAAGTAAAAACAAAAGCAAACATGGCGATAAGCATCATGGATGACAAAATACTAAAATCTGCACCTAAAAAGTTATTTCCTAAAAAGTTAAAATTTTCCATGGGTTGATTATATCAAAAAAATGTAAGTTGTTTCTAAATAATTGGAAATTTTTATGATAACGAAGAGGGTTTACGAGAAATTTGGGCAAATCCAAAAAATAGAAAAGAACTGCTGGGTAAACTAATACCATTTATTGTTTTAAATGGTATTATATTGCAGATGACAAAAATGGAATTAAGATAAGTGATGCCACAAAAGCTAATGGAAAATATATTAAAACAACGGAACAAAAAATTAAACCAAGTGGATTAAAAAATATTAGATTGGTTGTTGATGGTGATTTTATAATGTCAAATTCAATGAGTTTTGGAAGACCTTATATTGTAAAAACTAAAGGAGTTATTCACGATGGTTGGTTGTTGATGAGAGAGAAAATAGAGCAAACAGATAAAGATTTTTTTTATTATTTATTAAGTTCAAATTATATGTATGAACAGTTTTCAAGTAAAGTTTCAGGAATAACAGTAAAAAATCTAAATTTATCAATAATTAAAAGTATAGATTTACCACTCCCACCCCTCCAAGCCCAACAAAAAGTAGTAGCCTGCTTCAATGAAATCTCTCAAAAACTAGAGCAAATCAAACAACTCCAAAAAGAGAAGATGACACATCTTAAAGCTCCCAAATCTTCGATTTTGGATAGTGCATTTAGAGGAGAATTATAAACTTTGACTTTAGAAGAAAAACTACAAAACCTCCCATCAAATGCTGGGGTGTATCAATACTTTGATAAAAACAATCGGCTTTTATATATAGGAAAAGCGAAAAATCTTAAAAATAGGGTGAAGAGCTATTTTCAATTTACTCCCGTTTTAGCACCTTCAAGTCAGCTCTCTTATCGTATAAGTAAAATGATAAGTGAAGTGGCAAATTTGGAGTATATTATCGTTCCAAATGAAAATGATGCTTTGATTTTAGAAAACTCCCTTATCAAACAACTCAAACCAAAGTTTAACATCCTCTTAAGGGATGATAAGACTTATCCATATATCTATATCGACACAACAGAAACTTTCCCAAGACTTGAGATAACTAGAAAAGTTCTTAAAGGAAAAGGGATAAAGTACTTTGGTCCATTTAGTACGGGTGCTCGTGATATGCTCGATAGTATCTATGATATTTTGCCACTTGTTCAAAAGAAAAGTTGTATCAAAAGTGGTAAAGCTTGTTTGTTTTATCAGATACAGAAGTGTTTAGCTCCTTGTGAAGAGAAAGTTTCAGTAGAGGAGTATCAAAAAATCATCGATAAAGCTCTTTATTATATATACAATAAAACAAAATTAGTGGAAGATATCAAGATGAAGATGGAAAAATTGAGTGGGGATTTTCGTTTTGAGGAGGCTATGGTACTTCGTGATAGAATCAAAACGATTGAAAAATCTGAACTCAAATCTACCCTTGATTTTGCGAATTTTGAAAATATTGACCTCTTTGCTGTAGAAATAGATGGGCTGAGGGGAGTTGTGGTCAAGATGTTTATAAGAGATGGAAAACTTATCTCAGCATCCCATAATTTTATCAATACTACAGAGATAACAGAGCTAGAAGATGTTTATAAAACAGCGATAGTGAATTATTATGCAAATGAGATTCCAACAGTTCCAAATGAGGTTATTTTGCCTATGGAATTAGAAAATAGTGAGGAATTAGAAAACTTTATCGTTTCAAGATTTGGTAAAAAGATAGCTATCAATGCACCAAAAATAGGAAAGAAAAAAGAGCTTACTTTGATGGCTCTGCGAAACTGTGAAGAGCTTTTGAAAATTGATAATAACTATGCAAAAAAAGATATCTATATAAGCTTACAAGAGCTTTTACATCTCGATAAAATCCCTTATAGATTTGAATGTTTTGATAACTCCCATATTATGGGTCAAGCGACTGTAGGTTCGATGATAGTTTGGGACAACGATGAGTTTGTAAGAGAGGATTATAGACTTTATAATCTTGATGCAAAAGATGAATATGGGCAAATGAAAGAGATGCTGAGTAGAAGGGTGGAAAGATTTAAAGAAAATCCACCTCCAGATATTTGGATAATCGACGGTGGGAAAACACTCCTAACCCTCGCGTATGATATTTTAGAAAGTGTTGGAGTGAGTATTGATGTGATAGGGATTGCAAAAGAGAAGATTGATGCTAAGGCAAATAGGGCAAAAGGTGGAGCTAGAGATATCTTATACACCAAAGATGATGTTTTTAGGCTAGAGCCATCAGATAAAAGGTTGCAGTTTGTCCAAAGGCTACGAGATGAGGTGCATAGAACCGCTATAGGTTTCCATAAAAAACAAAAAAGAAAAGAGGACAAACAAATCTCACTTCTAAGTATCAAAGGGATAGGGGAAGCAAAGGTTCAAAAACTTCTCTCTTATTTTGGAACTTTTGAAGCTATTACATCGGCAACTTTGGAACAACTCAAAGAGGTCTTAAATGAAAAAGATGCTAATATCCTCTTTCAATATTTCCTACAAAAAGAGTAAAAATGTCTCATATTAAGTTAAACAAAGAAAATTTATTTTACAACCTTCAAACTTGTGCAAATCAAGCAGGTGGAAAAGAGAGAATAGCTATTGTTTTAAAAGATAATGCTTATGGTCATGGATTGCTTGAAATTGCATCGTTGGCAAATGAATTTGGACTTCAAAAAGCAGTTGTTCAGACCTACAAAGAGGCAATAATGATAGAGCATTTATTTGACACTATCTTAATTCTAGCTGATACCAAAATAGATACTTTTTCACACACTTTTCACATTGCAATCAACAGCTTAGAAGATATAGAGAGAGTACCGCAAAATACGAACATTCACATCAAAATTGATACAGGAATGCATAGAAATGGAATAGCACCCGAGGAGTTAGAAGTGGCTATTTTAAGGGCTTTGGAGAAAAAGTTACAGATTTGTGGAGTTTTCACACACCATAAAAGTGCAGATGAATTGAGTAGTGATTTTTTCTATCAAAACACCGTTTTTAAGGGCTTAAAAGAGGAAGTGAAAAACATATGTGAAAAACTCAATATGCCTAATATTCTGTTCCATAGTTGCAACTCAGCAGCACTTTTTAGACATAAAAATTTTGATGAAGATTTTGCAAGAGTGGGGATTGCTAGTTATGGTTATCTTGATGGAGATGAAGCTTTAGATTTTCCAAAACTCAAACCTGTTTTATCTTTGTATGCCAAAAAGATAGCAACAAGAATTCTCAAAAAAGGTCAAAGTATAGGTTATGGTGGAACTTACACAGCTCATGAGGATATGGAAGTATCAACTTATAGTATTGGTTATGGAGATGGTTTTAGAAGACTTGGGGGAAAAGAGTACAAAACAGCTGATGGAAAACAAGTTTTAGGGAGAGTCTCTATGGATAATATTGCCGTTGAGGGTTCAGACGATGAGATTTGTATTTTTGATGATGTAAGTGAACTGGCAAAAATTCACAATACTATCACTTATGAGATACTTACAGGGCAAAATAGCAATATCACTAGGGAAGTTGTTTGATTTATTGTAACCATTCAGCACACAACTATTTCTGGTACATAAACATCACCCCTAATAGCATTTCGTAGTGATTCAAACACTGATTGTTTATTTTTCTTTACAGTTGATATAAATTGTGATGACACCAAAAAAATAAATATGCTTTTTGAAAAGATTCTTCTTAATAGTACAGCACTTTTTCATGATTTGGAAATATTTGATAAAAAAAGACTAGAAACTCTCCTTGAAAACTACAAAATACCCGAGTTTAATAAGGAATATGCTTTTAGACGAAAAAATATGGCAGAGGTGTATTTTTTTGATTATAATACCCCAAGAAATTCGAACAACATTTTTCTCTTCTAAATTCCAAAACAACAGTCATTTTCGATAAATTCAGTCAAAATGATGTTAGAAAATAGATAGTAAAAATGGAGTTTATAAAATGAGTAGAAAGATGACTAAATACACCA
>CAMCYD010000088.1 GCA_945883785.1 Helicobacter pylori PMSS1 | reverse complement strand
AATCGTTAGGTGTATTATAATACATAACGATTTAAAAGTCAATAGTAAATTATAGAAATTGTCGATAAATAAGGGTTTTATGATTGTTTTATAAAGGAAATATTGTTAGGTGTTTCGGGAATGCAGGTTACTATTGGCAACAGTGGTATTTGCATTATGAAAGTACTTTTTTTGCACAAAATAATATAAATCCAAATGCCCATATAAATGCAGGAAATATACTTCAAACACATAGTGGGGCAGGGGTAAAAATAGCCATTATAGATGATGGGCTTGATGTCACTCATGAAGATTTAGAGGGTGCTATTATCAACACGTATGATATGTTGACACAATCAACAAATGTATCGCATGGTACTTCACTTGGATTTCATGGTACGGCAGTCACTGGGATAATAGGTGCAAGGGTCAATAATAAAGGGATACATGGAATTGCAAGTGGTTCTAGTATCATATTTTTAAAATACAAAGAGTTTATGAGTGAGAGTGAAACGATAGAGCTTTTTACGAGAGCTGATGCTTTTGGAGCGGATATTATCAACTGTAGTTGGGGTACAAATGATGTATCACAACCTGTAAAAGAGAAAATCCAAGATTTGGCAATCAATGGGAGAGGTGGCAAAGGGACTATTATAGTTTTTGCTGCTGGAAATAGTAATAAAGATACAGGCAATGATGAATCTTCAATCCCTGAGGTGATCTCAGTAGGTGCAACCGATAAAGATAATTTACGATCATGGTATAGCAATTATGGAATCCATTTAGATGTTATGGCTCCAGGTGGGGCGGAGATAGGGATAACTACCCTTGATGATATGTATCAAGATGGATTAGCTTCAAGAGATGAAAATTATTTTTTATATAATGATTTACATCGCTTTGTAGGAACATCTGCATCTGCCCCTATAGTAAGTGGTGTAATAGCTCTTATTCTTGAACAAAAACCTAATGCTTCACGAGAAGAGATAGATGTAATGCTTCAACAGAGTAGCGATAAGATAGGGAATCTCCCTTATGTTAATGGAAAAAATGACTTTTATGGATATGGCAAAATTAATGTAGTAAATATTTTGTTACTATAGTACAACAGAGTACGAGGAGATACTTATACCATTTAAAAAAGATAGTAATATGTTAAATTTGGTCATTGCGAGGTACGATTGCAAAAATCGGACTTACTTCCCCTTGTTCCCACTCTCCCGAGTGGGAATGCATACAAACAACCACAAACTACACAATGCTCCAACTCAGGAGAGTAGGAGCAAGAATGAGATATCCATTCCCACTTGGAAAGTGGGAACGAGAAAAAAGGCAAAAACAATTTATTAAAGAATTGTCCAAAAGCTGTAACAAAGGGGACAGTGTAATATATTGCTTGGTGCTAGAAAATAAGATTTATAAGAATTTCTACAATTTCATAATCTATAAATTTCCTAGATGTTGTTATCTATATGATTTGACATCTAGTTTTTTTATAGATACAATACACAATAAAATCAAAAGGAAACGAGATGTTTAATACAGGAAGCCCAGTTAAAGGGGAAGCGTTTATAGATAGAAAAAAACATTTGCCACTTTTTCGGGTTTTTATCGAAAATAAACAGCATTTTATGATAAAAGCTCCACGAAGATTTGGAAAAACCTCTATCATCAAACATATTTTTGAGTATGAGGGTGGATATAAATATGTTTATATTGATTTTAAAAAGTCGCTCAGTATTAAAAAAATAGCATATCAAATCATCGACCAAGGCTATGGACTTCTTGGGGTGGAGGGATTTGTAAAAAATGTTGTAAGTAGCACAAAAGATGCTTTTTTGAATTTTGCTAAAAATTTACAAAGTATCAAGCTTGATGGTATTGGTGAGATTACTATCAAAGAACTTTCAGATGAAAATGATGAAGTTACACTTTTTTTGCATTCACTTGATACATTAAATATAATCGCTTCAAAGCTTCAAACACAAATCTATTTTATAGCAGATGAATTTCAAGATATCCTTGCCTTGAGTGATAAACATATCCTTGATACTATGCGAGCAACTATACAACATCATGAAAATATCACTTATATCTTTTTGGGAAGTATTGAGTCTATTATGACCTCTATTTTTGAAGAGAAAAAATCTCCATTTTTCCATTTTGCTAAAATTGTGGAGTTGCCACTTTTGGATACTGAAGAGGTGTATCTCTATGCAAAAACTACTTTTGAAGCTAAAAATATAAAAAATGTTGAATGTATCAGAGTTCTTTTAGAAGCTACACAAGGGCATCCTGACTATACTATGCAAGCACTTCAAACACTTTATTTCAAAGTGTTAGCAGAAAATATTGATACGCTTGATGAAAATCTCGTAAATCAAATCGTAGAATCGACTTTTTATAGTAATGAAGCATTTATTGATGAGATTATCACAAATGTCAAAACCAAAAAAAACCATCTTTTGGTGTTGTCAGATATCGCAAATCAAAAACAAACAAAACTAGATAGCAAAACTCTTTATAATGTAAGAATATCACTAGAAAATATGGGACTTGTCAAAAAAGTAGCTCTTGGAACTTACCAAATCAATGATATTTTTTTAGAAAAGACATTGAAAATAGAGTAAAGATGAAATACAATATCAAAAATAGATGAGCCACTTGCAAATTCAAACAAATGATTATAAACAGTTTCAATCATCATCTTTCCCCTTTAAAAATAACCATTTGCATGGAGCAAAAAGTGATCTTTAAAGTGAAAATCTAATAATTGCTACTATTCATACTCAAAATCTTTGAATTTGCAAGTGGCTCAATTTTCAAAACTATTTTTGAAATTTCCTCATTCCCACTCTCCTGAGTGGGAATGCATACAAATAACACTAAAAACCAAAAAAGTTGAAAAAATGTGGTAAAGATTAGAGATATGCATTCCCACTTGGAAAGTGAGAATGAGAAACAAGCTTCAAAGCAACTTTTACAATTTTAGTTTTTAGAATCTTTACGATTCTAAACCTGTGTGATATTCCTCTTTAAATTTCACATATCGTCCAGCATGAGCTATAAGATTTGCGACTTCTTCATCACTTAAAGTTTTGACAACTTTCGCGGGACTCCCCATAATCAAACTATGTGGTGGAAAAACTTTATTTGAAGTCACTAGTGAATGCGCTCCAACGATTGAACCTTCCCCAATCACTGCACCATCTAAAATAGTAGCACTCATACCAATTAAACAGCCATTTTCTATGGTACAACCGTGAAGCATAACCTTATGCCCAACTGTTACATCGTCACCGATAATGGTTGGGTTGCCATCACTCATATCTTCTTTTTTGTAGTGAGTGACATGAACCATAGAGAGGTCTTGGATAGAGGTTCTTTTCCCTATTCGTATTTTGTGAACATCGCCTCGTATCACCACTCCAAACCAAACAGAGCTATCAGCCCCAATTTTTACATTTCCAATAATATCAGCACTTGGAGCAACCCAAGCTTTTTTACTGATTTTTGGAAACCATTTTTTAAATTTTAAAATCACTGTGCATCCTTTTGTCTAGTTTGTTTACTTGGTATATTTATCTATTATTTTTTGATATACACCATTTGCTTTGAGCACATCGAGTTCTTTTTGCCAAATAGCAATCACATTATCAGGAACATCTTTTGAAAATGCAATATAAAGTTCAGTGCGTTGAACATCAAAAACTTTTTTGATTTTGTTGTGAAGCCCCAATCTTTTTGCTTTTATAATTCCTTGATACTCTCCCACTATCCACACATCAATCCTTTTGTTTGTAAGTTTTTTTACATTCAAAATATCATCTGATACGGAAGTAATATTTTTAAATCCATTTGTTTTTAGAAAAAGCTCACAGGCATCATCTTTGTAAGCACCTATAATATAGTTTGATTTTTTTAAATCTTCAAGAGATGTTGGATGGATATTTGAATCGCTTGAAGCAAATAAAACCCAGTCATTAAAAGCAACCGGTCCAACCCATTTAAAAAGATTTTCCCTCTCTTTTGTTCTTGTCATAACAAATAAAACTTGTCCTTTTTTGTCTTGGATATTTTTATAGGACCTTGCCCAAGGCAACAATTCAATGTTGTTAGCATCGCCCGTTTTTTTGATAATCTCTTTCACGATATCAATAGATATCCCTTCTAGCTTTCCATTTTCATTTTGATAATTATAAGGAGGATAATCTTCCGTCATAAGGTCTAAGCCATAAGATAAGCTAAAAGATAACAGCATAGCCGTTAATAATCTGTACATTTTCATTTCAAACTCCTTGTATTGGGATAATCATATCGAATTTTATCCCTTTAGATGGTTCACTTTCCACATTTATTTCACCATAAAGTGCGGTTGTTACTAAGTTATACACTATGCTCATTCCCAATCCACTTCCACCATTTGCTCTATTTGTCGTAAAAAATGGATTAAAGATTTTATTTTTAACCTCTTTAGATATCCCTTTTCCATTGTCTTGATAGATAAAATGCAATGTGTTTTTTTCAACAGTGGCAATAATTAAAATTTCTCCAATTTGTTTTTCGTCAAAACCATGGATTAAAGAGTTTGTGACGAGATTTGTAACAATTTGAGAAAATGCCCCTGGTTTTGTTGTAAAAATAATAGTTGTAGGTATCTCTATTTTAATAGTGATATTTGTTTTTTTGATTTGATTGCGAAGGCTTAAAAGAACCTCTTCAAGATACTCTTTTAAGTTAATTTTTCTCTCTTCATTACTACTTTGGTCAACGGCAACTTTTTTAAAACTTTGTATCAAAGAAGCTGCTTTTTGAAGATTTATTTGGATTGAGTGATTGAGGTCATTTGCATCTTTTATATAATTTAGAAAATCATCTTCACTCATATTCTCAGTATTATAAAGTTTTTCAAGGTTTCTTGTTTGTTCATCAAGGTGGGTGATTCCAGTAAGTGCAATCCCAACTGGTGTATTTATTTCGTGGGAAATCCCAGCAACCATCCCACCTAAAGCAACCATTTTTTCAGATTCTAAAAGATGTTTGTTTGTAGTGTTGATAACATTCAATTTATCATCAAGATTTTTAAGCATCGTATTAAAGGCAATAGCTAAAAATGTTAACTCATCTTTTTTTGTATTGTCTATATCAATTTTATGATGTTCATTTAGATTGTGCAAATCAACATTTTGAATACTTTTCGTAATTGATTCCAATGGTTTTGTAAGATATTTGTTGAAAGCCCAAATAAAAAGTATCGTTAAAATGAAACTTTTCAATAAAGAATTAAACAAAATAATAAAGAAACTCAATTTTACTCTATCTATCACAATGTTGTGATTACTATAGTATTGAATAGTTCCTACATACACTTTTTCATTTTTTAAAGTTGCGTGATACAAATCTTGAGTATAGAAAAATATACCTTGACTCGATTTATTAAAGTTATTTTCTGCTATGGAGTAACTGTTTTGTTTTGTATCTTTATCATAAATTTCAATGCTTAAAACAGCAGGTAATTTTAGAGCACCTTTGCAAATAGAGTCTACTTGAACTGTGTCAAAGTTCCATAATGCTTCTTGCATTGATGGCATAAATGTTTGAGAAATCATTTTGAGTTCATCATTGATAGTGTTTTTTGTGTGATAATATTCAACCACAAAATGGACTAAAGTTATGATGATTGTTATGGAAAAATAAAAGGCGAAAACAACTTTTAAGAGTTGTTTTGAAATAGAATTAAATTTTATTCGTTTAATTTTCATGTGTTTGAATAAGCTGAATTTTTTCTATATTATTAAAAAATATATCTACAAATTGTGGGTCAAAAGCTTTTCCTTTTTGGGATTGTATAAATTCAAAAGCTTGTTCTTGTGACCAAGCTTCTTTATAAACTCTTTTGTATGTGAGTGCATCAAAAACATCTGCAATGGCAGTGATTCTTCCATAAATATGTATCTCTTCACCTTTCAATCCTCTAGGATAACCAGTACCATCCCACTTTTCATGATGTTCATGAGCGATAATGGAAGCTGTTTTAAGTATCTCTCTTTGTCCACACGATAAAATGTTGTATCCAATACTTGCGTGTTCTTTCATTATTTCAAATTCTTCAAATGTTAGTTTGTCTGGTTTGAGTAAGATAGTATCAGAAATAGCAACTTTCCCTATATCGTGCATAGGACTCGCCATCTCTATTCTTTTTGCAATCTCTTCATCCAATCCATAAGCAATCGCTAGAATATAAGATACTTTAGCGACCCTACTTACATGCCCAGCTACCTCTTTAGAACGATTTTCTACCACAGAACCAAGTCTTGCGATGACCTCTTTTTGTGTATCAATGATCTCATTATGAAGATTGATGTTTTCGTATGCTATAGAGATATTGCTTGAAAATATTTTGATAAAATCTCTATCGTTTTCATTGAGATTTCCACATCCTTCAAGGTATAAAAAAATGTGATTATTATTGCTAGAACTAAAAATGCCGACATAGGCATCTTCTTCAAAAAAACTATTTTTTTGAATAAATGCTTTGTCTAAAAGGTCTAATGCTTTTGGTGTAATGATATTAAAATGATCACTATCTTTGAATTTGCCAGTCGTTGCTAATATTTCAAATTTGTCTTTTTCATCATTTTCTTTCAAAATAGCAAAAAAAGCATCACTTGCTTTCAATTTATTTGTATCATGGCTCAGATTTAAAATACTCACAACTTGTGTTAAAACACCTTCTACAAAAAGTTTGAGAGAATTTATTTGAAAAATAGATTTAGAAGCAGTGATAATTTTTCGTAAACCAATTCGATTTTGTTCAATAATACTTAAATCTCTATATGACCTTAATGCAGAAATAACAGATGTAAAAAGTTTTGTAGATGAAAGTTCAGTTTTCTCCTTGTAGTCATTGATGTCATAATTTAAAATAACATCTCTTTGAGGGGCAAGCCCAGGTTGCCCAGTTCTTAAAATAATTCTTACTTTTTTATTTTGAAGTTCATTTCTGATTTGTTCTACAACTATGAGTCCAGCATCATCTGTTTCCATCACAACATCAAGCAAGATAACAGCTATATCAGGGTGTAATTTTAACATTTCAATAGCTTCTTGCCCACTATAAGCACTTAAAAATTCTAATTGTTTATGTTCAAATACAAAATCTTTTAAAACACTTTTTGTAATAGTATGCACTTCAATTTCATCATCAACTATAAAAACTTTCCATTTCTCATCAAAAAAATTTGATTCCACTTTTTCTTTTTTTGCAAATTTCACAAGAGCCATTTGAATACCTTTAAGTGGCAAATTAAGTACCACGAACTCATTATTTAAAAATACAATGGACTTTCTTGCATCGTCCATTGTATTAAACCTTATACCATTTAAAACAATAAATACATACCAGTATGTATTTATTGTTTTAAATGGTATTATTTTCTCTTCTCGTTCCCACTTGGAAAGTGGGAATGGATATCTCTAATCTTTACCACATTTTTTCTTGCTTCCACTCTCCTGAGTTGGAGCATTTTGTGGCTTGTGGTTGTTTGTATGCATTCCCACTCGGGAGAGTGGGAATGAGGAATTTTGGTATCATAATATTTTCTCTTCACTTTTTTCTTTTGTATTTTCCATCTCCTCAACCTCTCCAGTATCTTCAAAAATAAGAGCGATAGAAACTTCAATATCAGCACAATCTATTTTCATCATTTCATTTTCTTTTGCATTAAAACCTTTGACATAGTAGTATTTCCCACCATCAAGTAGATATTTGTCGATTATTTGTAATCTTGTGTCCACGATAAAATATTCACTTATTTCTGCCATTTCGTAAAGGTCTTTTTTAATCCCTCTATCTTTATATCCAGTAGATTTTGAAAGTACCTCAAAAACTGCACAAGGCAAGGTTTTTCCATCGCAAAATATCATAACATCAGGTTGGGCAATATTTATTTCACCGCCTAATGTTATTTTCAAGTCAAACGGTGCAATTCGTGGTTTGCAAGTTTTTTTATTTTGAGCTTTGATTGCAACGGCGATATTTAGCACTACATCTTGATGTTTCGCACTTGCCCCACTCATCATATAGATATTTCCAAATATAAATTCAATCATCTCAGTATCTTTTTTATTTTTATCAATCTGTAAATAATCTTCGTAAGTGTGATATTCCAGTTCTTCTGCGCCCATAAAAACTCCTTGTTTTATTTTCTATCTCTAACTTGACCAGCGATGATAAATCTTAAAGCATTCAGTCTAATAAATCCAGCTGCATCTTTTTGGTTATACACTTCATCTTTTTCAAATGTTGAGTGAGCTTCTGAGTAGAGTGATTTTGAAGATTCTCTTCCAACTACCATAACACTTCCTTTATAAAGTTTGATTTTTACAGTTCCTTCAACATTTACTTGAGTTTTATCAATAGCAGCTTGAAGCATCTCTCTTTCAGGTGAGAACCAGTATCCTTGGTAGATTAACTTAGCATATCTTGGCATCAACTCATCTTTTAAATGTGATGCTTCTCTATCAAGCGTGATTGATTCGATTGCTCTATGTGCTTTTAACATAATCGTTCCACCTGGAGTTTCATAACATCCTCTTGCTTTCATCCCCACATATCTATTTTCAACTATGTCAAGTCTTCCAATACCATGTTTATTTCCATAATCATTTAATTTTTTAAGAAGTGTTGCTGGACTCATCTCTTCACCATTGATAGCGATTGGGTCACCATTTTTGTATGAGATTGTAAGATATTCAGCCTCATCAGGAGCATTTTGGGGAGATGTTGTCCACAACCACATAGATTCTTCTGGCTCATTGTTTGGATTTTCAAGGTGTAATCCCTCGTAAGAGATATGTAAAAGATTTGCATCCATTGAGTATGGGCTAATTGCAGGATTTCCATCAGCATCAAGATGTTTTTGAGCTATTTCGATACCATGAGTTTTTGCATAGTTAAGCAAGCTTTCTCTACTATTTAAATCCCACTCTCTCCAAGGTGCAATAACAGTGATATCAGGTCTTAAACCTAAATATCCAAGTTCAAATCTTACTTGGTCATTCCCTTTTCCAGTTGCTCCATGGCTTACTGCGTCCGCTCCCATTTTATTTGCTATTTCGATTTGTTTTTTTGCAATAAGTGGACGAGCTATTGAAGTTCCTAAAAGATACTCACCTTCATAAATAGCATTTGCTCTAAACATTGGGAAAACATAATCCTTAACAAACTCCTCTTTGATGTCTAAAATAAAAATATTTTCAGGTTTAATTCCACATGAAAGTGCTTTGATTCTAGCAGGTTCAACCTCTTCACCTTGTCCAAGGTCTGCTGTGAAAGTGATAACTTCTGCATTGTACTCATCTTGAAGCCATTTTAAAATAATACTTGTATCAAGTCCACCACTATAAGCTAAAACTACTTTTTTTACTTCTTTTTTTGACATATTTTCTCCAAATTTTGATTTTTAAGATTTTATCAAAAGTAAGTTACAATCTGCTTTATTGAAGAGCCACTTGCAAATTCAAATAAATGATTATAAACAGTTTCAATCATCATCTTTCCCCTTTAAAAATAACCATTTGCGAAGGAGCAAAAAGTGATTTTTAAAGTGAAAATCTAATAATTGCTACTATTCATACTCAAAATCTTTGAATTTGCAAGTGGCTCTTAAGTTTTCACAATTACAGTTTAAAATACAACTGGCTACAATTAAAACCAAAATTAAGGAGATATGATATGCCAAAATTATTTGAATATCTAGGGATAATGATACTTTTTTATAGCAATGAACACGAGCCAATTCATGTTCATGGTAAATACCAAGAATTTGAGTCAAAAGCAGAATTTATCATCAAAAATGGCAGAATAATAAAAATAAATATTCTTGAAACAAAAGGAAAAGAACCACTTCCAAATACTAAACTTAAAGAGTTTAAAAAGTTTGTAAGTGTATTCAAAGAGGATATTGTGCAAAAGTGGGTTGATTATTTCGTGTATCACAAAGATGTTTCTTGTATCAAAATAGAGGGGAAAGTAAAATGAGTAAAGTGATAAAAATAACAAATGCTGTCTATCAAGATGGATATAAGCTGGCTGTTTATTTTGATGACAATACAAGCCAAGTTGTAGATTTTGAAGGGTTTTTGCGGTCATCACACCATCCTGCTATCCAAAAATATCTCAATCTTGAGTTTTTTAAAAAGTTTGAACTATCTTATGGGGATTTACAGTGGAATGACTATGATTTGTGTTTTCCATCGTATGATTTGCATCTTGGAAAATGTGCATAAAAGGGATACTTTTCAAAAAGAAATAGTTACAGAGTCGCTTGCAAATTCAAACAAATGATTATAAACAGTTTCAATCATCATCTTTTCACTTTAAAAATAACCATTTACAGGGAGTAAATAGTGATTTTTAAAGTGAAAATCTAATAATTGCTACTATTCATACTCAACATCTTTGAATTTGCAAGT
>CAMCYD010000087.1 GCA_945883785.1 Helicobacter pylori PMSS1 | reverse complement strand
TACTACGACCATAAAGAAAATGGTATCTATCATTGTAAAAAATGCAATTCGCCATTATTCCCATCCAATGCAAAATTCAATAGCGGAACAGGCTGGCCAAGTTTTGATGATGCTCTCAAAGGGGCAGTAAAAGAGATACCAGATAGTGATGGAAGAAGGGTTGAAATAGTATGTTTTCATTGTGGAGCTCATTTGGGGCATGTTTTCAAAGGGGAAGGTTTTACCTCAAAAAATACAAGACATTGTGTCAATTCTGTTTCACTCAACTTTAAAAAAGAAAAATGAAATATTTATTAATAGTGCTATTTGCTATAAATCTATACGGAGCTAAAATGGAAAATATGAAAAATGCCTACTTCGCAGGTGGCTGTTTTTGGGGAGTGGAGTATCACTTTGAAAAACTCAAAGGGGTAAAAGAAGCGTTAAGTGGCTATATGGGTGGTGTAGTCAATAATCCAAGTTATAGGGAAGTTTGCAATGGAAATACAGGACATCTTGAAGTTGTGAAAATTGTCTATAATCCAAACCTTGTATCGTTTGAAACTTTAGCAAAACTCTTTTTTGAGATTCACGACCCTACTCAAAAAAATGGACAAGGACCAGATATAGGAGCTCAATACCTTAGCGCTATTTTTTATAATGATGAGAGTGAAAAAGAGATTTCTAAGAAACTTATTACGATTTTAGAATCAAAAGGTTTACAAATA
Source organism: Helicobacter pylori PMSS1 (assembly GCA_945883785.1). Lineage (GTDB taxonomy): Bacteria > Campylobacterota > Campylobacteria > Campylobacterales > Arcobacteraceae > CAIJNA01. Next base: position 9,980 of record CAMCYD010000087.1, on the reverse strand, counting down.
GCAACAAAACTTATTTCAACAAAAAACACCCCATTTTTTGAAGCTGAAGAGTATCATCAAGATTACTATTTCAAACACAACAAAGCCCCTTATTGTCATAAATATACAAAAAGGTTCTAAAGTCTATTTATTTGGAGTAATTGTCTGAAGATTTTTATAAAAACTTTCTATAGCTTTTGAATCTCCAAGATAAGCTAAAATATCATGATCTTGAATTTTATAGTCAAAATCTATGTTTTTATGCCACTCTCCATTTGTTTTATAGGCTATAATTGTCGCTGTAGCATTAAGCTTCGCAATCTCTTTAAAAGTCAAAGAGATGATGCTTTTTGGAGCTGAAAATTTTATAATTCTCATACTATTACTTAAATCAATTTTTTCAAAGTTGATATTATCTACCAAATCATGGACAAGTATTCTTCCTGCTATTTTTTCAGGATGGACTACTCTTGAAGCACCTAATTTAGCCAATATCTCCCCATGGGTTGTGGTGATAGCTTTTGCAATAATATTTTTATTTCCCAAATCTTTAAGTGCCATAACTGTTAAAATACTCGCTTCAATATTTTCTCCAATACTCACAATAACCGTATCTAAATTGACAATTCCAACCTCTTCTAAAGCTTGTTTATTTGTACTATCTAAAATAAAAGCATTGTCAACAAACTCACTCATCCCTTGTATTGTATGGGCATTGTTATCTACAGCTATCACTGTAAAATCATCAAGCTTTGATAAACTTTTTGCTATGTAAAAACCAAATTTTCCTAAACCTATAACTGCTATCGTTTTCATATTAATATTTTTCCTTTTGGATATTTAAAATGTTTTGTTTTTGTTTTTCCAACCAATATGATTCCAAATGCAAAAACACCTAATCTCCCTGCAACCATCAAAATGATAATAATCATTTTGCCAAATTCATCAAACTGAGCCGATAAACTCAAAATTCCACCATTTCCAGTGGAAACTCCAACTGTAGCAAATGCCGAAACAACCTCAAACAACATCTTCATAAAAGGCAAATTTTGAGTTTCAACTAAAAATAATGTAACAACCAAAACCAAAAAAGAGGAGGTCATTATGATAACTAAAGCTTTGTTAATAATCTTTTGTTCAATCGTTCTCTTAAAAATATGTGGCTCTTGCTTTGTATCCTTTAAGATATAAAAAACTGCAACGATTAAAACTGCAACTGTTGTAATTTTAATCCCCCAGCTGTACCACCTTGTCCAGCACCTGTCATCATAAAAATAGTAGAAAAAAAGAGTGAGGAGTCTTTTAAACCAGCTAAATCTATACTATTAAATCCACTTGTCCTAAAATTAACTGATAGAAAAAAAGCATTTAAAAGTTTGTCGTACAAATCAAGTCCTCCAAAGGTCTTTGGATTATGCCATTCAATAGACAAAAATAAAACCATTCCAAATACAATCAAAAAAACTGTTCCATAAAGCATAATTTTTGTGTGAATCGAAAACCCTCTTCCATACTGTTTTCGTTCATAAAACTCTAACAATACAAAATATCCAAGCCCCCCCCTAAAATAGTCAAAAATGCCAAAGTAGTAAGGGAAATTGTATCTTTTTGATAACCAATCATATTATCTGTAAAAAGTGAAAAACCAGCATTATTAAAAGAACTAATACTATGAAAAACAGCTAGCCATAGTGCTTCACCAAATTCATATTTTTCACTAAATTGTATCATCATAATAATTGCACCAATAATTTCAATCGTTAAAACAAGCCCCAATATCTTCTTCGCAAAACTACTTACATTCAAATTTGGAAGATCCAAAGATTGTTGCATAGTTATTTTTTCATTGATACTTAAGTTATTTTTCATCACAAGTAAAAAGATAGTAACCAAAGTCATATATCCTATCCCACCAATCTGAATCAATGTCAAGATAACAGCTTCACCAAAAAAAGTAAAATTTTCAGATGTACTTACCACAATAAGCCCTGTCACACAAGTTGCTGATGTTGCCGTATAGAGTGCATCGATAAAATTCAAATCTCCGATGTGTGACATGGGTAACAGCAATAAAACTGCCCCAAGGAGAATAATCAGTACATATCCGTAAAATATTGTTTTGACATATTTATATTCTGTATCCATTAACTCTCCTTATTATTAATTTTTTAACATATTTATACCTTAAATCCATTATTCCTCCTCATTTGAATTACAACTAAATCTATAACCTATCCCTGCCTCTGTCTTAATATACAGTGGTCGTGTAGAATTAGTTTCTATTTTTTTTCTTAGGGTATTTACATAGGTTCTTAAATATTGCATCTCATTTTGATATCCTATCCCCCAAACCTCTTTTAAGATTTGTCTATGGGTAAGTGTTCGATTTACATTCAAAATAAAATATTTGAGAAGTTCATACTCTATAGGGGTTAGTTTAAGATGTCCATTTTTAAACTGGATTGATTTTCCTATGAGTTCAACTTCAAAATCTCCAGATTGCAACTGATTTGTTTGATTGTCACCAATCATATGTCGTCTTAAATTTGTTCGTATTCGGGCTACAAGCTCTTTGAGGGAAAATGGTTTTGTAATATAATCATCCGCTCCAAAATCAAGTGCTGAGATAATTTCATTTTCATCATGCCTTGCAGACAGGACTATGATAGGTATTTTTGAAACTTCCCTTAACTCTTTTATCAAATCTTTTCCATCCCCATCAGGCAATCCCAAATCTACGATAATCAAATCAGGATTATTGCTTACAAAAAATCTATAGGCATTTTCTTTATTTGCACTAGCAATGGAATCAAATTCATACTCTTTAAAAGTGATTTCAAGTAAATTTCGTACAGAAGCATCATCTTCAACAATTAAAATTAATGGTTTTTTCATTTGATTTGCACCTTTTTTAGTTTTGGTAATGTAATATTGATAGAGATACCATTGTCTTCATATTTAGCTTTTATTGTTCCTCCATGAAGATTTGTTATCGTTTTACAAATATAAAGTCCTATCCCACTCCCTATACTATCGTTTGTCTCCTCTAACCTATAAAACTTCTCAAAAATATTTTGCAAATTTTGCTGTTCTATAAAATCACTCGAATTCCAAACTTGTATTGTAATTTCTTCTTTATGGTGGAATATCCTAATCGCTATCTTTTTTGCATTATTTGTATATTTGAGGGCATTGTCAATAAGATTAATCATCAACTGTACCAAAAGTGCATTGTCCCCCCAAAAAAGTTCTAAATCATCAATAAAAATCTCAAAATTCTCCGTTTGTTTTTTTGAAAAGTCTTTCAACGCAACACCCACTATATCTTCAAAATCACACCAATCAAAAGCTAATTTTGCTCCATTTTTAAGTCTTGAATTATCTAAAAGATTAGAGATGAGTCTTTTCATTCGTAAAGAAGCATGATTAATATCAGACATTAAATTATTAGTTGTATTACTATCTAAATGTTTATTTTCCAAAAGAAGATGGATACTTCCATGTATTGTTGAAAGGGGTGTTCGTAAATCATGAGAGATAATATTGAGAAGATTTTCTCGTATTTCATTCTCTTTTGTTTGTTCTTGCAATTTTTTTGCTTGAATTGTGATAAACCAACCAACAAATGCAAATATCAAAAAATTAATAATATGGGAGTTATCATACACATCAAAGCTATACAAAGGGGGAATATATAAAAAATTAAACAAAATCAAACTAGCAATAGTTATCAAAATAGTAGGTTTTATATTTCCATGTAAAGCAACAAAAAGTACAGGGATAAGATGTAATAAAGAGATATTGATAATATCAAGATAGTCTTTAAAGATATGGGACACCAAGGTGATTCCAAAGAGTATAAAAATTGATTGGAGGATATAGTAATATTTTTTGTACATTTTGATATTGTAGTCAAATCGATATCAAAAAAATATCAAAAAAGATTTATGAAATATTTTTTATAGCCTCTTGCATTTTGATAGCGATAAAATGCTCTTTGACATCGTGACATCTTATGATTGAAGCCCCTTTTGTTATCCCATCAAGATGGATAGCGAGAGTTCCACTGAGCCTCTCATCTGTAGGAGTATTTGGGACAACCATCTCGATTAAAGATTTTCTGCTTGCCCCAAGAAGTATCTCATAACCAAATCTCTTAAAATGCTCAAGATTTTGTAAAAGTAAAAGATTATGTCTAAGAGTTTTTCCAAATCCTATCCCAACATCAAGGATGATTTTCTCTATCCCGAATCGTTTTGCTTTTTCTATCCGCTCAACAAAAAATTGATCAACCTCAGCAACCACATCTTCATAAGTTGGATTTTTTTGCATATCTTGTGGAGTTCCTTGCATATGCATAATAACTACAGTTGCTTCATATTTTTGAGCAAGCAAACAAACCTCATCATTTGCCAAGCCAGTAATATCATTTATAATTGTAAATCCAGATTGTAAGGCATATTCGATAACACTTGGGGTAAAACTATCGATACTAAAAATGGCTTTTTCATACAATTTATGTTCAGATATCGCATCGCTAATAGGTTTGATTCTGCTAAGTTCCTCATCAGCTTCCACAATCGCACTATTTGGTCTTGTAGAGACTGCCCCAATATCGATAATTTCCGCTCCATCAGCTATCATCTGGTTGATTTTAGCGACAGCATCTTCCCCTAAAAATCGACTCCCCTCAAAAAAACTATCCTCATTTGCGTTTATGATACCCATAATTTTTGTTTTTGGTTGATGTACCGTCACAAAACTTTGTAGTTGGTTAGCTACACTTTTAAGTCCAAATGGTTGTGAAAGTTCCTTTTTTGCTAAGGTTTTGAGATGTTTATCGGTTGCTATAAGGACAACATCAACCTTTGGTGTTTCAAAAAGGATTGTTCCCCTTGGAACTGCGACATCTGCTCCAACAGAAAGGGCATCTTGCTTTAAAATATTAGCTGCACCTGTGTGTAAATCTTGTATTAAAATGGTATGGATATGGGATTTTGAAGCAAGTATTTTAGCTCCAACACTCTCAGTTCCTAAAGCTATATAAAAATCCTCAAGATTGGCAGGGTTTATTTTTGTAATTTTCATCTTTTTCTCATAAGGGTTAAAAGCAAAGTTGTAAGGATATTTATAGGTCTTGAGTTGAGTTCACACAGTTTCATAGCCATCGAAAAACTTTCAAGCTCTTTTGCTGTGAGTTTCATTTTTTTCTCATTTGCACTATAAAGGAGTGATTCAATAAGCTCTTTTGCTTCACTTTTTGAGATTCTTTGATTTTGTTTTAAAAAACTATACACCTCTTTTAACTCCAATCGGCTCACATCTATTGGTGCAGGAAGTCTCTCTTTTTTTGTTTTGAGGTAATGGTGAGGGAGTCTTGAAAATATAGTTTTCAATATCCCACTTTTACTATTTGTAATGATGATAAAAGTTGTATTTTTAGGGGGTTCTTCGAGAATTTTTAGAAGTGAATTCTGTGCTTCAATCGTAAAAGTTTCACCACAAAGGATAATATATTTCATCCTCTCACTTGCGATATAAGCCTCTTTGACAACCTGTTTTGCATGAAGAATAAGAAAATCATTTTTCCCCTCCTCCTCATTTTTGATAACTCTTACATCGTGTTTTGGTAAAGTGGCTACAACTTTAGCCAAACTCTCTTCTATGTCATTAACTATTAAAATAGTCGATGTATTAAAAGTCATCTATTTATCAACCTCTATTTGAGCAAAAAGTGTCGCTTCAAGGGTTTTATCAAAAAGTCTATAGAGCTGTAAAAGTTTCATATCAAGTGTTTCATCGCTACTTTTGAGATTGAAACTATTTTGGATATCTTCATCAAAAAGCCATAAAAAAGAGTTATAAGAAACTTTTGGAAAGATGGCTTTGCTACTTTGACTTCGTCCGATATACCAAAAGATATACCCATTTGGAAAAGAGATATCGAGCATATCTTTGACAAGTTCCATATCATCGTCACTTGTGAGTTTATGGGTACTTTTTATCATACTTGCAAAATCGTAAAATGGCAACAATGGTCGATTGTTTTTTGGAGAGTTGATTTTGCTAAAAATATAGTGTAAAAACCACTCTCTGTCATCATCTGTCACTACAAGTACAGACTTCCCTTTATCGATAATATTTGTAATAGTTTTCGCCACAATAGGAATCCAATCAAACTTTCTCTCTTCCATCCAAGAGCCAATATATTTGTCTTCCCTAATTGTTTTTACTGTCCAATTTGTAAATTCTTGCAAAAGAAATCCTCTTTTTTATTTATCTATTTTATCTACTTATTTATCTAGTTCATATGCTTCGTGAAGAGCACGAACCGCTAATTCACCATACTTTTCAGCTATTATCATAGATATTTTTATCTCGCTTGTGCTTATTATTCTGATATTTATATTTTCATTTGCGAGGCAAGAAAATGCTTTTGAAGCCACACCTGTATGTGATTTCATCCCAACACCAACGATAGAAACTTTTGCTATCGCTTCATCATAATCTATCTTTTCAACATCATTTTGAAACTTTTCCATCACATTTTTAGTTTTGATTAAATCCCCAACAGGAACCGTGAAATCAAGATTTGCTTTGCTATCTGTCCCAATCGTTTGAACAATCATATCTACATTGATATTCGCATCCGCTAACGCTGTAAAGATAGACGAAGCGATACCTGGCTTATCCATAACTCCATACATTCCAACTCTCACTTGATTTTTATCGAGTGCGATACCACTAACTACTGGTGCTTCCATAATATTTTCTTCCTTTGTTATTAATGTCCCCTCCACATCAGGTGTAAAAGAGCTTCTTGATACGAGATTTACATTTAACTTTTTTGCCATCTCAACACTTCTGTTTTGTAAAACTTTTGCCCCTAAAGATGCAAGTTCCAACATCTCATCATAAGAGATTTTATCCATCTTTTTCGCTTTTGGCTCAATTCGAGGGTCAGTAGTATAGATTCCATCAACATCTGTGTAAATTTCACAAATATCAGCATTCAAAGCCCCAGCAAGTGCAACCGCTGTCAAATCGCTTCCACCTCTTCCCAAAGTTGTCACTCTATTTTCTTTTGAACTCACACCTTGAAATCCTGCAACAATAATAATTTTTCCCTCTTTGATAGCTTTTTCCATATTTGCTGTTTCAATTTTTTCAATTCGAGCATATGTATAATCATCAGTTGTATAAATCCCAGCTTCTCTTCCACTCATGGAAGTTGTTTTATACCCTTGTTCGTTAAGAGCAATCGAAAGCAAAGCACTCGTGACTCTTTCTCCAGAACTCAACAAAGTATCCAATTCCCTATCATCTGGAGCTTGACTAAAATATTTTGCATAGTCAATAAGTTTATTTGTTTCGCCACTCATAGCACTCACAACCACAACCAAATCATCCCCATTGTCTCTCATTTTCTTGACAATATTCACAACACTCCCAATTCTTTCAAGTGTTCCAACACTTGTACCACCAAACTTTAAAACTCTTAACATTATCTATTTTCTCCCATTATATATAGCCCTCTTGTTTAAAATATTTTAATACTTTTTTATACACCGTTCTTTTAAAAAAAGTTATGTATTCGTTTAACAAAGCTCTTTTTACAAATTTAAACTCTCCAAATTCTGGTGTTTCAGTCTCAATATTGACGACTGCACCTTTTTTGAGTTTTACCAAATAATACTTCTGTATCTGTCCGTCAAATGGTGCCATATTTTTCGCAACAGATGGCGGAAAATCATAGCTTACCCATCCTGGATATTCAGCTATGATTTCAACCTCATCTGTTCCTATTTCCTCTTTTAGTTCCCTAAAAAGCGCTTCTTTTGGTGTTTCTTTTCCATCAATTCCCCCTTGCGGAAATTGCCAAGCATCCTTTATATCAACCCTTGAGGCTATTAAAATTTCACACTTCAACGGATACGAACTACTAAGTACTATAGCTGCCACATTGGGTCTATAATTCTTCTCTTTATGTTCCATTTAATTTTATTACCTTATAATCATCGAGCATTTATGAAATTTTTCACGATGCCCTTATGAGCTTATAATAACAAAAGGATACTTTCAAATTGCTTTTATACATCCATATTCCCTTCTGCGATAGTAAGTGTTTTTACTGTTCTTTTAACTCTTACACGAACCTATTTCATTTGAAAAAAGACTATATGAAATCCCTGAATATGCAACTTCAAGAGGAGCTCAAAAAAACAAATTCAGCTTTAAAATCTATCTTTATTGGTGGGGGAACACCAAGTAGCATTGAAGCAAAGTTATACGATTCTCTTTTTATAAGTTTGCAAAACTTTATAGATAAAGATACAGAAATAACCATCGAAGCAAATCCAAACTCAACAACAAAAGAGTGGTTAGAACATCTTAAAAATTTAGGAGTAACTCGTGTAAGTTTTGGAGTGCAAAGTTTTGATGATAAAAAACTCAAATTTTTAGGGCGAAATCACAATAAACAGATGGCACTTGAGAGCATATATCTAGCTTCTAAAGTTGGATTTACCAATATCAATCTTGATATCATTTACGATACAGCAGTTGATACAAAAGAGTTGATAGAAAATGATTTAGAGACAATCAAAACACTCCCAATCAACCATATAAGTGCCTATAGTCTTACTATTGAAGAGGGGACAAAGTTTTTCAAACGACCTGAAACAAGGATAGAAGATATCGATATGGCAAGTTTTATTTTTGCCTCTTTAGCTGAATTTGGATTTACGCAATATGAGATATCAAATTTTAGTAAAAATGAAAAATCAAGAAGCAAACACAACTTTGGGTACTGGGAAAAAGAGGATTATTTAGGGGTTGGTGCTGGTGCTGTTGGGTGTATCAAAAATGAGAGATATTATCCAAAAAAAGATGTACAAGCTTATATAAATGAGCCGCTTATTTATGATGAGATAGAAATTTTAGATATTGAAGATATCAAGTTTGAGAGGATTTTTTTGGGGCTTAGAAGTTTGGCTGGTGTGCCACTTGCTCTATTTGACGAGGAGCAAAAAAAGAAAATAACCCTTTTAGTTTCAGAGCGGAAAGTCACTATACAAAATGAATTTCTTTTTAATAATGACTTTTTGCTGAGTGATGAGATAGCCCTCTTTTTAGAGTAAGTGTCTCCAACTAATTAATCTCTAAAAAAAGGTTAATTAGTTGGAGACCCTTGGTTTAAAACAAAAATAGATAAAATCCATTTAAAAGTAGGAAAAATAAATGAAAAAAATAATTTTTTATTGCAGTATGTTCGTATCAATCGTTATGGCTGATTTTAAATCAATAACTACACAAGAACTTGAAACTGCTATAAACAGCGGTGTGACTGTTATTGATATTCGAAGAGAAGATGAATTTAAACAATTAGGCATCATAAAAGGAAGCCATAAACTCACTTTTTTTGATAACAAGGGTAACTACAATGTTGAGCTATGGATGAACCAATTTACAAAAATAGTCAAAGATAAAAATCAACCTTTTATCCTTATTTGCGCTCGTGCAAATAGAACAAAAGTTGTTGGTAAAATATTAAGCGAACAAGCTCATTATAAAAATGTTCAAGAACTTGAAGGTGGGATTACAAATGGTTGGATAAACAAAGGAAAAAAAACCGTTAAATAATACCAAAGCAAACAATAAGCTAACACTAAAGAGTCGCTTGCAAATTCAAACAAATGATTATAAACAGTTTCAATCATCATCTTTTTACTCAAAATTTTTGAATTTACAAGTGACTCTAAAACAAAAAGATAATTTTTACAAACATACATTTTAGGCTTTTTGCCCGAGGGGGTAGAGTTATACAAAATAAAATAAAAAGTAGTATTTCAATTCCAGTCACTGCGAGGTATGTGAAAGTCGTCAAAAAAGTAAACTGCTTTACTTTTTTCTACTCCTTACAGTCGTAGCCATCATCACTAAAATTAGCCTCAATCAAAGATTGAGTAATTTTAGGATTTGCAAGAGACTTGGAACCAAAA
>CAMCYD010000086.1 GCA_945883785.1 Helicobacter pylori PMSS1 | reverse complement strand
TCTTAATATTTTTTGCAAATAAAAATTCTAATTGATCAACATAATGACAACCGATATAACTAAAAACATTTGTATCTTTTGTCCAAGCAAATGTATTCATAGGTAAGTCATAAGGTTGTGTATATTGCACAGCATAATGTAATAATTTACCGTAATTATTATCTTTAACAAATTTCTTTATTAGCATATTTGATATATCAAATCTTTTATGATAATCAACCCATAATATATCTTTATTTTTAAATTTTGTTATATTCAGAGCTTGTTCTAGATTATCAGTTAAAGGTTTAACTATCCAAGTCGGAATTTCATTGAATAAAAACTTTTCTATATACTCATAATGACTACTATCAGGTACACTGATAAATGATGCAAATATTTCTTGTGAAGACATCAAATAATCTAAGTCTTCCAAAGGTTTAATAATTATTTGTTCGGCACCTTCAATATTTTTTAGGTTCTCTTCAAGTTTTGGTTTCTTTTTTTTATCTCTATAAAATAAGATAATAGTGTAATTGTCATTTGTATTTATTCTATTCCATTGGATAATACTTCTTAAAACAACTCCATTCCCATAATTATCATTTAACACATAAGAACCATTTCCAATAACCAAAATATACTTTTTCATAAATCAATCCTTGTGTAATTTTTTATTAACAAAATAGTATTCAATCTCATGACATGTTAATGGGTGATGATAACAATACAATTTGTACTCATTTGAAAATGATTGGATAAACTCTTTTTTAGAGAGATGAATGACTTGGAGACACTTAACAAATTCTAACATAATCATATAATTGAATAATTGAATTTTCATCAATTCCTTTATGTAATAATGATTTGATGATAGCATTTTGTCCTTTGTAGCTTGATGGTATATAAATAATAGTCTTATCCTCCATAAGATGGTTCAAAATATCAGGATGATATATATCTATACCTCGCCACTTTTTATTTTGTTTTTGGGAATCTATATCGATAATTATAAATTGATGATTGCCTCTAAAAAGCGATGTCCTTTGATATAAAAATTCAAGATGCATTCCACCCCCCCAAATGACACATTTAGAAGGTTGTATTTGTTCTATTTTATTTTCTATAATATCAATTGCACTATACCAAGATTTGAGATACCGAAAAGGCAGGCTAAAATCTATGTTATTTGTTATGAACTTATCATCAATAAAACTTTTTTTTGCCAACACACGACAGCCATTATATTCATTGTGTTCATATATTTCTATTATTTCCCAACCACTTAATTTCAAAATATTTTTTAGAGAATTTCTACTAAAATGTGTCAAATGCAATGCTGAAAGAAATCCACAGATATCATTTGTAGCACCATTTTCGATAATCGGAACTTCAATCAAAAGTGTTGTATTCTCATCAGATACTTGATGCAATTTTTTTAATGTGGCCAATGGATTTGGAAGATGTTCTAAGACATGAAACATTGTGATTAAATCAACTCTTTCTTTGAGGGTAAATGTTTCAAATGGACTGCAAATAAATTCAATATTTTTATTGAGTTTTTGTGCGTTCTCAATACTTATTTTGTCAATATCAACTCCAGTCTTCTTTAAATTGTTTGGTAATGTTTTTAAAAAATCTCCATTACCACAACCTATATCCAAAATATGATTATTATTATCAAGATGATGATGTTCCTGAATCCACAAAAATCGTTCATTTGGTCTAACTTCAGATGAACCATATGACATTGCTGCTTCTCCTGCAAGCACTTCAAAACCTTTATCACTAAAACAAGGATTTAAATAAACTGCACCACAATCCTCACATTGCACTTCATATAATGAAAACTCTTTATTTACATTACTATCGCAAAAAAATTGAAAGTTATCAATAGTAAGGATATTTCTGTTTTCTGAAGAATTACAAATAGGACAATTTCTTTTTAATGTATAAGCATCATCTTGTGGGGGATGAGTGATTTTTGTTGTATTCCAATTTGGTTGCACATTATTCCTTTTTTTTTGATATCTGTAATATTGATTTTGTTCCACCTTTAATAAGTGAAGCAACTTTCCATTTTATATTGTTTGGTAAACTCCACCAAAACCAGCTTTTTTCAATTAAACCAGGTTCGTTAAAAATAGGTTGAAAGCTGGACAATTTTAATGTTGTTTCAAGAGAATTGGGTGTGTATGGTTTGATATGAGTTGGGTCATTATAAAAATTTTTAAAATCCATTTGCCAATTTGGAGTTCGTATAAATAGTAAACCATCCTTTTTTAAAACACGGTGTATTTCACTTAAAATATGGGAAGGATTATGTATATGTTCTATGACTGCATTCATTGTTATAAAATCAATGCTATTATCATCATGAGGTAAAAAATCATTTTCAATGTCAAATTCTGGATAATCATAAGGGAAAGAAGTTATGTTGTTTTGATTGCATATTTTACTAAAACCTTTATCCCCTGAGCCTAAGTCAATATTTATCCCTTGCAAGTTTTTATGCAATAATGTATAGATAATTTTATTGTATGTCTTAAACAATCTTTGATTTAAAAATAAAGTCAGGTTATTCTCTTTTGAATGATTGGTGGCATAGTTTGTTTTTAAATTCAAGTTAGCTTTCCTTTTTTAAATTGTACTATCGTATCTAATATTTTATTTTGTTTCATTTGTGGTTCAAATTTACCTATTGTGATGGTGTTCAAATTTTTATAATTCTCTTTTGTAAATTGTATGGCAAAGTGATTATGGATGAAATATTTATTATTGTGCTCTTGGTTTGCATCATAACAAATATAAGCAGATGGTATTTGTTTTGCTATTAATTCATAGGCGATAGTACCAAAAGCTACAATTGCATAATCTATTGTAGTCAAAAATAAAGAGATATTCGTGATGTTGTGATGGATTTTGCATGGATGATTGGATGTTTTGATAAATTCAAATAGCTGATTGCAGTCATCGTGTGATGATTGTATTAAGATATGGATAAAAAAGTTTTCTTGTAATGTGTCTAAATGTTGTAAAATGGGAAATGTGAGTTTGTATGGATCAGTTCCACCTAGCATAATTAAAACATTTGGTACTTCATTTTTTATTTTTTCAAATGGTTGATAAAATTCTTCTCTTAATATAACATATTCCAAACCTTGATACACTTTCCCTTTGTATGCAGTTTTGTCAATAATCGCATGTGGTGGATAAAAACAGATATCACACTCTTTTGCATAAGGGCTTGGTTCATCTATAGCTACAGTAAGAATATCTTTCTTTCGCATATATGTGATGAGTTCAATAGGAAAACCATCTCTAATATCACCTATGAAAAAATCTATATGATTGGCTTCAAGTAATTCTTTTATCCAGTTCTCATAGTCAAAGTTTTCTAAAGTAGCACAAGTATATGCAAAACCTTTCTCTTCTATTTTTTCAATTGACAATTCATACGGTTTAATAGCAAATAAAATATTGCAATTATGCTTTTGTAATTGTTTTGCCAACTCCAAACAACGAATGATATGCCCAAAACCTATCTCTTTAGAAGCATCGCATCGTATAAGTATATTTTGCATCAAAATAATTCTCTTATCTCTTTAAAAGGACGTAGTCCATCACTAGGGTCTGCTCTCCATAGCCTATCTGATTTTTCGCTAGGAGCTGGCACTTTTTCACCTGTTCCATCTGCTAAAAAGCCATTCTTTATTGAGTTTATCGTATTTTTAATTTGATTTGGAAGCCAACAATGTCCTGCTTGAAACTCTTCACCAAGCTCATCTAAATCCAAATGAAACTCTATCATTGAGGCATCCCATTTATGTACAGCTCTTACGATTACATCAGAAGAAACACTATGATCTGAAAGTCCAACTTCACATTGAAACGAATTTCTCAAGGTTTCTATCGCTTTTAAATTTACTTCTTGTATAGGTGTCGGATAGCCAGATATTGCATGAAGCAAGATGAGGTTTGATTGTGAATGTTGTCTAAAAATATCCACAGCATGTGCTATTTCATCTAATGTTGCCATACCTGTTGAAAGGACTAAATCTTTGTTTGTTTTTGCACACTCTCGTATCAAATCATCCCAAAGCAATTCATATGAAGCAATTTTATAAAAATCTACATATGGTTCAAGTTCTTGAACGGCATCAAGATAAAAAGGGGTGCAAGAAAATTTTATTCCTAAATTGTGAGCAAACTGAGATAATTCTGGAATAAATTCAAGAGGAAGTTCCCATTGTTTTCTATTTCTATGCAGTTCGCTTTTTGCTAATATCTCTGGTGCAAAGAGTTGGTCAATTTTGAATAGTTGAAATTTCACTCCATAGCAACCAATATCGGCAGATACTTGTATAAATTCTTTTGCTCTTTTGATATCTTGTGAATGATTGCTTGAAACTTCTGCTATAAATTTAGGAAATAAATCTTTTTGATTCAACATTTTATTTTCTTTCATAAACTCTCAATTGAGAATGAAATCCATCTTCAGTGACAAATCCAAATACTTCACTATCACTTGCAATGAGTTGATAATTTGGGAAGAAATTATTGTAGTCATCTCCTAAAATAGGCTCTTTGACTCCAGCTTGATACTCTTGGCTTTGTTTTCTTTTCCCCTCTTGCATATTTCTAAGAAGGATATATTTAGGTTCTAGCGTATCTATGTAGTTACAATAATTTTGGACAACTTCTGGTTCCATCTCTTGAAATGAGATGAAATTTACAAAAAGGTCGATTTTCCCTTGAAGTTTTGGAACTTGCCAAGAGGTAATATTTAGAGCTTTGTACTTCTCTTTTAAGGTTTCAATATCTAAAATTTCCAACTCCTTTAAATCACTATAGTCAGCAATATTTTCTTTTCCAAAAACTTCTTGCAGATAGTATGAAGAGACAAATCCAACAGGTGGAATATCTGCATTGATATAAAATGCTTCGTTTCTTTCATCTCCTAAAAGAATTTCCCCCAAAGTTCCAAATCCACCACCAATTTCCATTACAGTTTTAATATTTTCTGTATCAACAGTTTGTTTTAAAAAATTTAACCCAAGTAAATAATTTAAAAATGATCGTGAAAAGTTTCGTTCGTTAAAGTGATGTTGTTCTATTGGATTTCCTACTTTACTTTCACTCACTTTATCAGTATAAGGATGTTTATTGAGATTGCTTGCTTGTAAGACTCTATAGTCACTAAAAGCATTAGCATATCCCGTAAAAACTCTTTGAAGTTTTGTCACAAATCTTTTATCACCTACCAATTTATCAAACTCATCAATAGTTGGATCGTATTTTTGAGTATTTTCAAGATATTCAAAAGCACTATATCCAGGGACAAAAAAACCTCTTGTTGTATGGAGGTTTCTAAAATCTTTTATATTATTTTGTTCTAATTCATTGATAATAAGTTGTGAACCATACTCCCAAAAAGCAGTAGGTTTATATAGATTATCTTGTATGGCCATATCTTGTAACATTAAATTTAAAAGTTCATATTTTGTGTTCATTAACCCTCTTTTTATAAGTAGAAATCTTACTAGACTTTTCTTAATATTAAATGAGCCACTTGCAAATTCAAAGATTTTGAGTATGAATAGTAGCAATTATTAGATTTTCACTTTAAAAATCACTATTTACTCCCTGTAAATGGTTATTTTTAAAGTGGAAAGATGATGATTGAAGCTGTTTATAATCATTTGTTTGAATTTGCAAGTGGCTCAAATAAATACTTATTGTTTTAAAATGAGTTTGTAAAGTAATTCAGCTCTTTCCCAATCTTCCAAAGTATCAATATCTTGAACAAAATGGCGAGGTAAAATGATAGGAATGGATTCTTTTCCAAAAGGAATATCTGTAAAATCTTTGTTAAGATTTTCAAAATAAAATTGTCCAGCATCTTGATAAGCCTCTTCTAAATCTTGACTTCTTGCCATAAAATGTTCAGGGGTGAACATTTTACATCTTCCATTTTTATCTATTTTAAAAGTTCTTTGAATTGGAAAAGGCATGGATGTTACACTAAATACCATTTTAGCATTACTATTTTTTATTTTTTCAAAGCCTTCTATGAGATATTTCTTTTGCAAAAGTGGTGCTGTTGCATATATTGTACAAGCATAGTCATAGTATTCACCATTTTCTTTTAAAAAATTGAGAGTATGTTTGATAACATCACCTGTTCCTGTAAAATCATCTGCTAACTCTTTTGGTCTTAAAAAAGGAATTTCTGCTCCATAAATTTTGGCTATAGAGGCTATCTCTTCATCGTCTGTTGA
Organism: Helicobacter pylori PMSS1; assembly: GCA_945883785.1. Taxonomy (GTDB): domain Bacteria; phylum Campylobacterota; class Campylobacteria; order Campylobacterales; family Arcobacteraceae; genus CAIJNA01. Next base: position 4,797 of record CAMCYD010000086.1, on the reverse strand, counting down.
GACTATAACTTTATCAAAAAGTCCACTTTTTAGTGCAACTTCTATACTATATGCGATAAGTGGCTTCCCGTGAAAATCTTTAATATTTTTTCGAGGTATCCTTTTGCTTCCACCTCGAGCTGGAATGATTGCTACACAATTAGTCATACAAGAAATTCCAAAAGTTTGTTTATCACATAAGTTTGTTCACTATCTTTTAAACTTGGAAACATTGGAAGTGAAAAACATTCTTCGTAATATTTATCCATCGTTTGGTTTTTTTCATCTCCATATCCTAAAGATTTATAATATGGCTGTTTATTGATAGGGATATAGTGAAGTTGCAGTCCAATATTCGCTTCTCTCATTTGAATAAAAAGTTCTTCTTTGGAGAGATGTAATTTTGTAAAATCAACACTAACAACATACAAATGATAAGAAGAATTTTCACTAAAAGGATAGAGTGGCTTGATGATTGTATTAGCAAAAGACTCATCGTAAATTTTGGCTATCTCTTTTCTTCTTTTGATAAAATTATCAAGTTTGGCAAACTGACTTATCCCTAAAGCACATGCAAAATCAGTAATTCTATAATTAAATCCAAGTTCCCTCATTTCATATTCCCATGGTTTCATATCAGGAGTTTTTATCATTCCATGAGCTCTTAAAATCAAAAGTTTTTCATAAATCGTTTTATCATTTGTGGTAATTGCTCCACCTTCACCTGTTGTGATATGTTTCACTGGATGAAAAGAGAGGATAGAACAGTCTGAATTTTGGCAACTCCCAGCTTGTATGCCATCAAAACTAGCCCCTAAACTATGAGCACAATCTTCTAAAATCTTAATATTATAAGTCTCTTTTAGATGTTTTAGTTTGTTTTGATTCAAAGGATTTCCTGAAAAATGAACACCATAGAGTGCTTTGATAGAATTATCTTTTTTTAAGTATTCTTCACACAGTTCAAGGTCAATGTTTCCATCTTCACAAATATCTACAAAAATTGGAATTGCTCCAACATACAGGATACTATTTGAAGTCGCTAAAAAACTATTGGGAGTAGTCAGTACTTTGTCGTTTGGTTGTAAAAGAATCAAAGAAGCTAAATGAAGAGCAGCAGTTCCATTAGCAACTGCGATAGAGTAGGAAGCACTTGTATATTCAGAAATTTTATTTTCAAACTCCTGTATTTTTGGACCAGTTGTTAAAAAATCTGATTGTAAAACTTTGACAACTGCTTGAATATCCACTTCATCAATTGATTGTTTACCATAAGGGATAAAATCCACTAATTTTCCTTAGAATATTTTAAAAGTTGATCCTCACCTAACCACCAGTCATTGTTTCCTGAATTGTATTCAAAGCCTTGTTCTACAGGTACACCAATTTCCCCAAGTAAATTTTCACAATAATTTCTAATACCAGCAAAAGTGATAGATGGTTTAATTACATAGTGGTCACTAAATTCCAAAGTTAAATGACTATCATCAGCTGGACACATAATCTCATGAAGCTTTTCCCCAGGACGAATTCCAATTATTTTGTGAGGAAGATTTGGAGCTAAAGCATATGCTAAATCTGTAATTTTCATAGATGGAATTTTAGGGACAAATATTTCTCCACCTTGCATTCTTTCAAAATTTTTCAAAACAAAATTGACACCATCTTCAAGGGTAATTAAAAATCGTGTCATTTTAACATCAGTAATCGGGAGTTCTACGGCACCATCATCTATAAGTTTTTTGAAAAAAGGGATAACACTACCACGACTTCCAATAACATTTCCATATCTTACAACTGAAAATTTGATATCATCACTTCCTACTAAATTATTAGCAGCAACAAAAAGTTTATCACTTGCTAATTTTGTCGCTCCATAAAGATTTATAGGATTTGCAGCTTTATCTGTTGAAAGTGCAATAATTCTTTTAACACCATTTTCAAGACAAGCATCAATCACATTTTGAGCACCCATAATATTTGTTTTGATGCACTCCATTGGATTGTATTCTGCAATTGGTACATGTTTAAGAGCTGCTGCATGAATAACAAAATCGACATCCTTCATAGCTTTTTTAAGTCTTTCACCATCACGAACATCGCCAATAAAATATCGCATACATTTATCATTAAACTGTTGTGCCATCTCATATTGTTTAAGCTCATCTCTACTAAAAATGATTATTTTATTTGGTTTAAATTTTTCTAATAAAATTTTTGTATATTTTTTACCGAAACTGCCAGTTCCGCCCGTTATAAGTATATTTTTTCCGTTAAACATTTATTTCCTTGATAGTAAGTACTTCCAGCTTATTAAACATAATCGCTTTTTGTTTCAATAAGTCTTGCAATTCTTTCATTTTGTTCTTTTTGCCTTGTTTCTCTTTCTTCTCTAAGTGTTCTCAGGCTTTCTAGTGTCTCCATTTTTTCATGGTCTATATTATTTAAAATTTGTACAGCTTTTCTGTTGTTTGATAAACCAGCGATTGCTTCAAACTTCTCTTTTTTGTTGATATAGACTTTTGCAGATGAACTATTGCCATTTTTATTAAAAACTATTACATCATCTTTTTTGAGATTAAGAAGTTCTAAAATGCCAAGTTGCGTTTCTGCAAGGACAGCTTCTACATCCATTCTCGCTCCTGAAATGAGAGTATTCAAATCTTTTTTCTTGCTTGCTTTTTTGCTCCCACCACTTCCTAAAAGTTTCCCGACAATTTTATTTAAAAGGGGTTCTATGTATGCGATTGGATAACAAATTGAAACATTTCCTATTTCATCATCAATCGTAATTTCGATTACAACCAAAAGCACAACTTCATGATTTGAAATAACCTGTATCGCATTTGCATTTGTATCACGAGACTCTATTTTATAGTTTATAGTTGCTATTTCATCCCAAGTATTTGTCATATTAAGAATCAAAAGATTATAAAAATGCCCTAATATTTCGACTTCCAAATCAGTAAGTTCTTTGTCTTGATTTGTTGGGGAATAACTTCTCCCATTGCCTAAAAGTTCGGCAATAATTTTATGACTAATTCCTGGATTACATTCTATAACTATACGACCTTCGAGAGGTTTTATTGATAATGTATTTAAACTTGTAATGGGTGGAATTGAAAGGATAAACTCACCATAAGTCATCTGTTCTATTGATGATACTTTGACCTCAACTATTTTTCTCATCATAGATGAAAGATCTGTAACAGTTGAACGCACAAGTTTTTCATGAAGTGCTTCAAAAGCTTTTTGTTGATCAACTGTGATTGTATTTGGTTTCTTAAAATCATAAATTGTGTAGCTTTTTTCTTTTGGTACAGTTTTTGTTTGAGCTACGTCATCAAGGTCTGTACTGCCATCTTCAGCAATGCCTAGAAGAGCATCTATTTCGTCTTGACTTAAAAATTCTGCCATATTATTTTATTAACTCTAGCTTAGCATCGATTGCATTTAAATCTTTTAGCATCTCTAAAGTTTTTATGATTTGTTTTATATCTATCTTCATAATCTTCATTGATCTCATCAAATCAGAAACGGTTGGCTCACTCAAAGAATTTACAAGTGCATTGTTGAGATTTATTTCAACAGGTTTATTTCCGATTGTAACATTATCCCCAATATCCACACCAATATTTTTTGTAGCATCTTTGAAATCAGTTTCATTTAAACCAGTTTGTTTAATTTTAATCGTAAAATCTTTTTGGGTAATTGTGATTGGTTTGATTTTGATATCAGACCCAGCTATTATAATTTCTCTTGCTATGTCGATAATAATCTTTTTTTGTATTATTGACTCGAGTTCAATCCCTTCAACTTTGGCAATAAAACTTACGATAGATAAATCTTTTGGTTTAGTAATAATGATAGTTCTTGTGTCAATAGCCGTTGCCAATTGTTTTCCAAATATTTGGTTTACTTTTGATTCGATAATAGATGCCGTTTTGGCATCATTTTGAAGAAGACTGAGAGTTACAGAATCCTCATCTTTGAGTGAAAAATTAAGTTCATTTTCTACTGTTGCTCCATCATAAATATAGCCAGTTGTTTGGCTATTTGCATTCGCAACTATATTTCCTTGTGCAAGACCATACACTTTACCGTCAACAGCTTTTAATTGTGTCAAAAGTAACTCTCCGCTATTAATGGATTTTGCATCACCAATTGATGAGACATTTATTTTTATTTTGTCTCCTTGTCTTGCAAAAGCTGGGAGTGTAGCAGTTACCATAACAGTTGCTATATTTTTAGAATTTATAGATGATGTTGGAATTTTCACATAAGAGTTTCTAAGAAGATTTTGTAAAGATTGCATTGTAAATTTACTTTTATCTCCAGTACCAGGTAGCCCCACTACAAGACCATACCCTATAAGTTGATTTTCCCTGATCCCAACGATGTTGGATACATCTTTTATAGTTTGAGCATTTAAATTTGTAATAAAAAATAATAACAATATTAAGTTCAAAAAGTTTTTCAATTTAATTATGGCCTTTGATTGATTTTGATTATTTTATCTGAAATTTTATAAATATTTGATATTATTTTTTGTGATACAGACTATTTTTGGTATTAGTTAATAAAGATGTGATAGATTTTTTAAAGAGGAATGATAAGTTGAATATTTATATTTATGGAACAGAAAAATTTAAAAACAACATAAAATCTATTTTAACTAAAGCCAAGTTAGAGATAAATATAGAAACAATTAATAGTTTATTTGCAATAAAAATAAAGCTAGAAAACTCTCCACAAGATATTTTTATAATAGATGAAACAAAAATAATAGCACCAAATTTTTTTACAAATAAACTAAAG
>CAMCYD010000085.1 GCA_945883785.1 Helicobacter pylori PMSS1 | reverse complement strand
TTGGATAAACTTGATGTGATTGAATGTTTTCAATATAAAAATAATAATTTAAAAGTCGGAGAGATACTCCAAAAACAAAAAGATATTTATGACAACCTGGGCATTGAAATACCTAGCTCGTTATGAGTTGGCGGGAATGCAGGATTCATACTCAAAATCTTTGAATTTGCAAGTGGCTCGATTATAAAGATGTAATAAATCTTTTAAAACAAATAGAAGAAAAACTTCAAAAAAATAGTTTAGATGAAAAAACTTTACAAGATAGTTTTACTAATACAAAAAAAGTGTTTGATGAAATAAAAATACTATTTGATTCAAAAGATAAAGAGTATAAAGAATTAGAAATTCAAACTTCAAAGTTCAATCAAAAAGAAACAAATAATAGAGATAGATTAAAAAGTATTGATAAATTAATTACTTCTATAGATGAGTATAAAAGATTGTTGGAATCTATTTTAAAAGAGGAAAACATCATATCTTCTTCAAAAGATGAATCAAAAACCATAAAAACAAATATAGAAGAAAAAACAAAACTAATAAATGAAATTCAAACACATATTCAAACTCTAAATGACAAAAGAGAAGTAGAGCTTTTAATAGCAAAATATGAAAGTGATAGAGTAAATCTAAAAGAAGGAGAAGAGTGTTTTTTATGTGGTTCAAAAGAACATCCATTTGTAGATCATAAAATAAGTGTAAATGTAAATGAGACAACTTCAATAATCGCTCAAAAGAAGCAGATATTTGATGAGGAAAATAAAGCTTTACGTACTATTGAATTAAACTTATCAAAACTAGAAACTAAAGTAGAGAATTCTACTTTAGAACTAAATAAATTATCAAAAAATAAAGAAGAGATAGAACTTGTATTTACGTCATTAAACTTTATTTTACTTGATGATTCAAAAACAAACTTAGAAGAAGAAAAAGTACTTTTAGAAGAAGAGTTAAAAAATATAATAAAAACTAGAAATGAAAAAGAAAAAGTTTTAGCTCAAAGGGATAATCTTCAAAAAGAGTTAAATACAAAACAAACTTTAGTTTCTCAAAATGAACAAGAACTTTATAAACTAAAAAGTTTAATAGAACAATTACAAAATGAACAAACTCAAAACTTATCTAAAAAGCAAAGTTTAGAAGATGAACTTTCAAAAGTATATAGTAAATATGAATTGATATTTGATGAAAAGTTTGAAGAAAACTTCAGAATTTTAGTTGCAAAAAAAGATAGTTTTATTAAAAATGAAACATTGAAAAAAGAGTTTGATTTAAAACTTCAAAACTTAACAATAAAACTAAAAGAGCTTGATACAAAAATCATATCAATAGAATCAAGTTTAAAAACTGATGCTGAACAACTCTCTAAAATCTCTAATGAAACAATAGAATTACAAACTCAAAGTAAAGCTATTTTAGATGTAACTGATTTAAATATCTTTGAAAAAGAGATAACAGCTAAATTTAACACTATTAGTGAAAAATATAACTCTTTATCAAAAGAGTTAGTAAATCTAAATTCAAAAAATGAATCATTAAATACTCAAATAGTAGAGTTAAATCAAAAACAAATCAATGATAATACAAAACTTGAAGAGATAATACAAAATTTTAGAAAGGCTCTAGAAGAAAATAGTTTTACTTCAAAAGAGGAGTTTGAAAAAGCACTTTTACCAAAAGAACAAAAAGAAGAATTGACTTTGATATGCAAAGTATTAGAAGAAAAATATACTCAAATTCAAACTCTAAAAATAGATACAGCGAAAAAACTATCTGAACAAAAAGAGTTAAACCTAACAGATAAAGAACTTCAAACTCTAAATGATGAATCAAAAGAGTTGCAAACTGCTATTGATGAACTTCAAAAATCAATAGGAAGTTTAGAAAAAGAGCTTGAAATCAATGCCTTAAATATGAAAAAACATGAAGATAAAATTAAAGAGTTAGAAAATAAAAAAGAAGCCTTTAAAGTATGGGTAAAACTAAATGAAATGATAGGTTCATCAAATGGTGATAAATTTGCCAAATTTGCTCAAGGTATCACACTAGATCAGCTTATATTTTTGGCAAATAAACATTTAAAAATCTTAAGCCCACGATATGAACTCCAAAGAAGTAGTGACTCAAGTAAACTCTTAGAAATCGAAATAATGGATGGTTTTCAAGGGGATGTGATACGACCTGTAAGTACACTTTCAGGTGGTGAAAGTTTTATAGTGAGTCTTTCACTAGCACTTGGACTTTCAGCACTTGCAAGTCAAAAGATAAGTATAGATTCACTTTTTTTGGATGAAGGATTTGGAACACTTGATAGTGATAGTTTAGAGTTAGCACTAAACGCTCTCAATCAACTCCAAAGTGCAGGAAAAATGATAGGTGTGATTTCCCATGTGGAAGCACTAAAAGAAAGAATTCCATTGCAGATAAAGGTTATGCCTAAAGGTGATGGGACGAGTTTTTTGAATTTAAATTAAATAAAAAGGATAGAAATGAGATTACATTCATTAACAATTGAAGGTTTTAGAAAATTTGAAAATACTACGGTATTTTTTGATGATGCTACTTTCTTAATAGGAGAAAATAATGTTGGTAAAAGTAGCGTTTTAAAAGCTATAGAATTGATATTATCATTAAAACAAAAAATATGTATAGAAGATTTTTATAGTTTATTTGCAGATGATGAAAATCAAAGACAAGTTGATGATATTGTGCTGACTGCTGAATTTAGAGATGTTAGTGTTGATGCTAATACTTGGAGAGGTTTTAGAGGTAGAATATTTAATTATAATATTCTTAATGGAAGGAATGAAACAGGTTTATCAGTAATATATAGAAAAACATTTTCACATACAAGTTTAAGTCCAATAATTGAATTTAAGCAATTAGTTAAAACACTAAAGCCAGAATATAATGGATTGACAAAGTGGAGAGAAATAGTTGATGCATCAAATGGAGAATTAAATGATCAAATGATTACAGAACTTTTCCAGATTACAAATCTTAATTCCAAAGCTAAAGCAGAAGATTTAGGTTTATTAGATGAAATATGGGATATTGATGAAGAATCTGAGGAGTGGTTTCCTAATCCAGGTGGTTTCCCTTCAAATGTTGCTAGTAAACTACCAAGGTATCTTTTTATACCTGCACAAGATAGAATGGAAGAACTATCAGCTAGTAATGGAGTATTACATAAAACACTTAATGAACTTTTTGAAGATGTTAGAAATGTATCTACTCACTATCAGGAAGCTCAAAGACATTTAAATTTACTTGCACAAGAATTAGATCCTACAAATAATACAAGTGATTTTTACAATTTAATGCAAAATCTAAATAGTGTTTTAAGTGGAGTATTTCCTGATTCACAAATTCATGCAAATGCAGATTTGAGTGATCCTGATAAAAGTTTAAAAGCAACATTCAATATTCAAATGAAAAGTAATATTTTGACCCCTATTGCTCATCAAGGAACAGGAACGGTTAGAGCAGCTGTATTTGGATTATTAAGATATAGAAAAATATGGGAAGCACAAAAAAATCCTTCTCAAAGAAGAAATTTAATTATTGGATTTGAAGAACCTGAAATATATTTACACCCAAATGCGGCAGAAATGATGAAAAAAAAGATATATGAGTTAGCAGGTAATGATTCTCAAATTGTTTGTACAACACATTCTACATATATGATTGATTTATCAAGAAATAATAATCAAGTATTAAATCGTTTTATATCTAATGGTAATCCAACTCAATGTAATGCTTTTAATGTTTCAGATGCATTTAAATCTCTTGTAGAAGATGATAAGAATTACGTGAAGATGCTTATCAAGTTTGATGACTATATGTCAAGAGTGTTTTTTTCTAATAAAACTATAATAATTGAGGGAGACACAGAAGAAATAGTTTTAAAAGAAACTATTAAGTTGATGCCTATTGAAGTTCAAGAAAAAATTTTATCTAATGTACAAATAGTTAAGGCTAGGGGAAAAGCAGCAATTATTTCTTTAGTTAAATATTTTAATGCATTAGGTATAGAATATTTTGTAATCCATGATAGAGATAGCGGTACTCCAAGAGCAGAAAATTATAATGAACATATATTAAATGCAATGAATGGACAAGAACAAAAAAGAATTATGATGCAAGAGTGTGTTGAGGATGAATTAGGTTACCCTGCTCCAAGTAACGAAAAACCTTATAATGCATATGAGAAAACACAAGAGTGGGAATCATGGACAAATGTACCAGAAAACTGGAAAAATAAAATGCAAATAGTATTTAGTGAATATTTTGTTAATTAAAATAAGGATAAAAAGTGAATAGTTATTTAGATATAAATGGTGACTCAGGAGTTTCAAAATATGAGATAGAAAGAGATAGTATAGTAGTAGAATTTAGTTCAGGTTCACAATATTTATATACTTATGCAAGTGCAGGAGTTGAACATATTGAAAACATGAAAGATTTAGCTAAAAAGGGTGATGGACTTAATAGTTATATCAATAAATATGCTAGAAAGTCTTATGAGTCTAAAATTAAATAAAATAAATTATGAATAAAATAGAAATAATAGGAGAAGAAGTCGAAACATTTCTTCTTAATGAAAAAACAAATCATGAAAATGAAGTATATGATTTATTGTCAAGATTTAACTCATTCGATTTATTTTTTAAATTGCATAGATTAATACATACTATTGAAGAATTTATAAATATATTTAAGTTTGGTTTAGACAAAAATTCAGATTTTGATGAATTTTTGATGCAAAATATTTCAATGGCAAATATAGCTTTTAATTTACAATTTGAAACTACTTGGGATATTATAGAAAAAAGATATGGGAAGAATACTAAAGAAAGATTAGTAAAGTTAGTTGTTCTTAGTACTGCACAAAAAGAATCATTTAAAATTTGTGGATTAAATTTAGGGGATGGAATACATTTAAATACAATTGAGGGGATAATAAATTATTATCAGTCTCGTAGAAGATATTTTACTAGTCTTTTATATTTACTTCCTTCTATAAAAAGTGGAACCTATAAACTTGATGAAAATGAAGTACTTAATGAATTATCAGCTATAGTAGAACTACAAAGTATCCCACTTACCAATATATATCAGAATTTGATTAAGCGACAAATATTTAACGATTTTAAGATAATTATTGATGGAAATATTTATTATAGTAATTATCAATACAATGCTCTTGATGAAATGTATATGGAACCCGAAAGAATTTCAATAGTTGAACAATGGGCACATAGAGAAAAACAGATAGATATTCCTGAATTAATAAAGCTTGATAAAAGTAAAATCTTTTCTGTAAATGAGTTAAAAAATTCAATTTTACTTATTGCATCTTCTTATAGTTTATATGAACTAACTAATTCTAAATGGAATATATATAAAGAGATTATCTTAAAACTTTTAGAGTTTATTAAAGAGGATTATTTTATTTCAATAAAAATTAATCAATTTGATAACATTGTAAAAGATATAGCTAGAGAAAGATTTGTAGAAATTTTTAATAATTTGATATCTAGTTCTAAAAGTTATAGTGAATGTGTTGATTCTTACCATCCTTTTATAAAATTTGAAGCAAGATATTATTCAAATGCAAATTTACTAATGAGATTTTTATATTACTATAAAAACATAGTTTTAAATAAAAATAAAAAATTCCAAATTCATTCAGGATTTGTTTTTGAAGATCAAATTAAAGAAAAGTTAAGTAAATATGGATTTTTAATCACTGATATAAAAAGAATCAATAAAAAAGAATTTGATGTTGTTACTGTTAAAAACAATATAATATACAATTTCCAATGTAAAAATAGTTTTATTGATATTTCTTTAATAAATAAAAATCAAAAGATGTTTATTAGGCATAATAAACGTTTCGTAAATTATTTTAAGAAAGCACTTATAAAAGAAGAAAAAAGAGAAACATTATTAACAAACAAATTAGACATTGATAATATTAAACATTTTGTTATTAGTAGGTTTCCAATCATTTGTGATGATAAAAGAATAATATCATTTTCCAGTATTGATAATTGGATAGAAAATAATATTTTAAATAAAGATTTTAACAATGAACCTATTTAAATCCCTCTACACAAAAGGTATCCAATGCCCCAAAGCACTTTGGCTTAAAAAGTATAAGCCAAGTGTTTTAACACTAACTAATGAACAAGCTCAGGCCATATTTGATACTGGAAATACAGTTGGAGACTTTGCATGTCAACTTTTTCCAAATGGAAAAGAAGTTCCATATTCAAAAAACTATGATGATATGATAGCTACCACAAAACAGTATCTAGAAGAGGGTGTATCAAATATCTATGAAGCAACTTTCAACTTTGTAGGTATTTTAATTATGGTAGATATTTTGACTATTTCTAATGGTGAAGTATCTATTTATGAAGTTAAAAGTTCTACAGAAGTAAAAGATATATATTTACATGATGTTTCTATTCAGTATTTTGTCCTTCAAAACTTAGGTTTTAAAATCAAAAGTGCAAATGTAGTTCATATAAATAACAACTATATTAGAGGTGATGAGTTAGATATATCTCAACTTTTTACAATAGTTGATGTGACAAGTGAAGTAGAAGCTTTACAATCAAATATCCCAACCTTACTAAGTGAGTTTGAAACCTATCTAAACGACAAAGAAAATGAGCCAGATATAGATATCGGAAAACATTGTAATAGCCCTTATGAATGTGATGCAAAAGAGTATTGTTGGAAGACTCAGCGACAAATACCAGATTACTCTATATTTAATATTTTCAATCTTGGAAGTAAAAAACAAATCGAACTTTATAGTAGAGGTATCGTAAATATCGGTGATATTCCACCAGATTTTGAACTCACAGCACTTCAAGCACAAGCGGTAGAAAACTACAAATCTCAAACAATATCTATTGACAAAGAAAAAATAAGGGAGTTTATAGAAAATCTCACCTATCCTCTCTATCATCTTGATTTTGAAACCTACCAACAAGCGATTCCAGAGTACAAAGGGATAAAACCTTTCGAGCAAATCCCTTTCCAATATTCACTTCATATCGAGCATGTAGATGGGACTTTGGAACATAAAGAGTATTTATCCCAAGATGGAATCGATAGCAGATATGAGCTAGCTCATAGACTGTGTGAAGATATCCCAAAAGATGTGATGGTTTTGGCTTACAATATGAGTTTTGAAAAAGGTGTGATACAAAGATTGGCCTCACTATTTCCAGAACTAAAAGAGCATCTTTTAGCTATAAATGAAAACACCCAAGACCTTATGATACCTTTCCAAAAGAAATGGTATGTAACCCCAACGATGCAAGGAAGTTACTCTATCAAATATGTACTCCCTGCACTTGTACCAGAATTTGAAAAAGCCTATAAAGAGCTAGATGGAGTCCAAAATGGAAACCAAGCTATGAATGCTTTTGCAAATATGAGCACTATGGAAGAGGAAAAAAAACAAAAGATGAGAAAAGCTCTTTTGGAGTATTGTAAATTGGATACTTTGGCGATGGTGAAAGTTTTAGAACAATTAAGAAAGGTAATTTATGATTGACTATAAAAAAAGAATTACAATAGATAGGGAACTTTATCCCTCAAAAGATATCGATACATCAGTAGAAAGTGATAGAGGGCGAATCCTTTCATCAGCATCTTTACGAAGATTACAAAAAAGGACTCAAGTTTTTGCACTTGAACTCAATGCTTCTATTCGTACAAGGCTCACACATTCACTTGAAGTCTCACAAACAGCTCGTTTTATTGCAAAAACTATCCTATCACAATTAAAAGAGAAAGATGGATTTGAAGTATATGGACTAGATGGTTTAGAAAATGCTTTTATCTCAACTGTTGAGATGACAAGTTTACTGCATGATATCGGAAACCCACCTTTTGGACATTTTGCAGAACAAACGATTAATAGCTGGATTTCAAAAAATTTACTTGAAAAATTAGATAGTTTTAGTGCATCTTCACAAGAACTCATAGATTTAAAAAAGATGATAGAAAAAGATATTTGCAATTATGATGGAAATGCTCAAGCTATCAGAGTTGTCTCAAAACTCCAAAGATTAAATCTCTCCTACACTCAAATCGCTTCTGTTATCAAATACACAAGAGGAGCTTTTGAGGATAGACCACAAAAAGGGGAACCTTTTGATTATCTTATGAAAAAACCTGGGTATTATTTAAGTGAACAAGAGTTTGTTGAAGGGATTCAAAAGGTATTAGAAATAAATCAAGGATGTAGATTTCCTTTGACATATATTATGGAAGCTGCAGATGACATCTCATATCTAACTGCTGATTTAGAAGATTCTGTAGAAAAAGGGATATTGAGTCTTGAAAATGTGTACAATCTTATAAAAAGCGAGTGTGAAAAAAGAGAAGAACACTATCTTTTAGAGGTTATTGAAAAACAATATGAAAAAGTACAAAAGGATGAAGAACCATATCAATTTAATATGTTTTTTACACTTGTAAGAGCAAAGCTTGTGACATCACTTGTATACCATGTTGTTGGTATCTATGTAGAAAATCATAAAGCTATTTTTAATGGTGAATTCAATTGTTCTTTACTTGAATTTGATAAAAAGAGTAAATACTATAAGGCTATTGAAATACTCCAAGATATTTCATATAAATATATCTACCAAAATAAAAATGTCCAAACTCTTGAACTACAAGGCTATACAATAATCAATGCTCTACTAAGTCATTATAAACCACTTTTGGAGTTAGATGGTAAAGATTTCGAAGATTTGCTTCAAGATAAAAAGATTGGTTGTTTTATATCGATGCGACTTGTCAAACGAATATCTTCTAAGCAAATAGTGGCATATAAAAATGATATTAAAAAGCTTAATATTGATGATGTTGAATCATATACAATCTTAGAGTGGTACTATAGAGTACGACTTATAATTGATTATATCAGCGGAATGACCGATGATTTTGCGTTGGAAGAATTTAAAATTCTTTCTGCTTTGAAGTGAGAATATGATGGCGTGTCAATTAATACAAGATTTGCATTTTAAGAGAAAAGAATTTATTAAACAGATGCATGATAATGATTTCAATGCAAGTGAAATTATTGCAAATCTGTATTCTGAAGCTTCCCATTTTATTTATGAGTTGCTACAAAATGCAGAGGATAGTGAGGCTTCATTTATCAAATTTGATTTACAAAAGGATAGTTTATCTATAGTCCATAATGGAAAACTATTTAATAAAGAAGATGTAAATGCGATTACTACAATTGGTTTTTCCACAAAAAAAGATGATTTAAATAAAATTGGTAAATTTGGAGCTGGATTTAAATCTGTATTTTCTATAACATCTACACCACAAATATATTCAGGGGATTTGAGTTTTGAAATAACTGATTATATAGTTCCTCAATCTATAGAAAAAATTGAACTTGATATAGCTCACACAAAGATAGTATTGCCATTTAACTCAAATAAAATGGATAAAGCCAAAGCTTATAAAATCATAGGTGAAAAACTTGAAAATCTTGAATCTGAAAGTTTATTATTCTTAAAAAATATTCAATCGATCTCTTGGTCTTTTGAAGAGAAAAATGGAATCTATCTAAAACAAATCAACAGTTCTAAAAACTGTAAATACATCGATATAACGACTCAAATAAATAATAGCTCTTATGTTCAAAGTTATATAAAAATTGATAAAGATGTAATATTGAATGAGAAGAGTTTAACCCTCAGTGTTGCTTATGCTATGAAAGATGAAAAGATAATCCCAATTGAAAATGCAAAGTTGAGTGTTTTTTTTCCAACAAAAGTTGGAATTTATTATAAATTTTTACTCCAAGCACCTTATAAAACAACACCAAATAGAGAAAGTATTCCATTTGAAGATGAAGAAAATCAATTTATCACCAAACAACTCTCTAAACTTGTAGGAGATAGTTTTTTACTATTAAAAGAGGAGAAATTATTATCCACTGAGTTTTTAGAGAGTATGTTGTTAGATTTACAATACCATCATAATCATTTATATATGTCGATATATGAAGAGATAAAATTTGCATTTAAAACATACAATTTAATCCTTTCTTCATCTGGTGATTTTACAACATCTACAGAGGTAGTTTTGTGTGCCAATAAAGATTTGATTGAGTTTATTCAAAATGAGGATATATTCAAATTAACAAATAAAAAATATCTTTTTACTAAACCATATGGTAGTAGTTTTACAAAGTTTCTAAATAGCTCATTAGGTGTTGGTGTTTTGAATAATGATGATATTTTAAATAAAATAACACTTGATTTTATCTCCACAAAAGATAACACTTGGCTTATTGCATTTTACACTCTTTTGACACAACAAACTTTTCAAAAATATTATCTTGCCCTTAAACCGATTATGAAATTATCAGATAGTAGTTTCATCTCTCTTTACAAAAATTCTAATGATGAAAAACCTCAAGTATATTTACCAGTAGAGCAACATACAAAGTTTAAAACTCTCAATCAAATATTTGTGGAAAATGATATTTTAAAAGGATTTATAGATAAGTATAGTATCACGAAGCCCAATAATATTGCAGAACTAAAAGAGTTTATCTTACCAAAATATCAAACAACTCCACAGGTGGAAAAAGAGGAATATTTAGAAGATTTTAATCGTATGATTGAGATATATAATACAGCTAACAATACCGATAAAACTCAAATTATCAATCTGTGTAAAAGTAAATTTATTATTTTGAGTTGTAATGGGAAATATTATCAGCCTGAATATGTATATTTACAAACTAATGAATTACAAAAATGGTTTAAAAAAACAATCGATACAAATTTTATAGACAACGAGATGCAAACATCTCAATCACAAAGTTTTTTAGTTGATTTGGGTGTCAATCTTCTCCCAAGATTCTTTAGTGACACGCCTTATATTGATGGATTAAAAAATAATTTAGAAAATATTACATTGGCGAATTCGCATAGTAAAGGAATACCCTTAAAAATTAGTTGATCTTTTTATTTCAAATTTGGTTCAAATTTTGTTCAAATCAAGACCTAGATACAATAAACAATCAACTACTAAAGTTTAAGGAATTATCTGTGAAACACAAACAT
>CAMCYD010000084.1 GCA_945883785.1 Helicobacter pylori PMSS1 | reverse complement strand
AGCACCATTGCATCGTTGGAATTTCTTGACTTACTACCGTAAGTCTGCGAACTTCCGCCTTGCACTGGCACTTCATCTTAAACTCTTTTTTGTAGAGTTTAATTAGTTGGAGGCACTTATTACTCTTGTTTTTTAGAGAACAAACACTATCTCAAAAGTTGAACCTTCATTTTCAACACTTATGATATTGAGCTTAAAATTGTGCAAATTCAAAATATTTGACACTAAAGAGAGCCCGACACCCAAAGAGTTGTTCCATCCATTTGTTGAAACTCTATAAAATTTCTTAGTGATATTTTCCAACTCTTTTTTATTGATTCCTATTCCATTGTCCCTTACACTTATTTTTTCATTTGTAAGTGTCACATAGACTCTATCTTGAGAATATTTCAGAGCATTTTCTATCAAATTGATGATAGCTACACCAAAAAGTGTCTCATCAACATCGAGGATAACATCTTCTCCCTCAAACAATATTTCTCTATTTGGATAAGCCTCTTTGACATCATCAATTTGATTTTTGATAAGACTTAAAAGATGAGTTGGTTTGATTTTATTGTCCATTTTCCCATCTTCCAATCGTATCGAAAGTCTCAATCTATCAATCATTGTAGTCATCTTTTTGGCACTTGTTGCAATCTTTTCTAAAAATTTATCTCGTATTTTTTGATTGATATCTTTATCAGCCAAAAGAGTCTGAGTATAGCCACTAATTACCGCAATTGGATTTTTAAACTCATGACTAATAGCGCTTATAATATCATCTTTTTGTCTATTGGAAAGTTTGAGTTTTGCTGTATATTTTGCTTTTTGTTTATCTTTTTTTGCAAGTGAGTCTGAAACATTTGTGAGTAATTTTGTTATTTTATTAAATTCTATTGAATATTTTGAATCTATCGCCTCTGCTCGTTTTTGTTTCGTTAAATTTTTTAAAAAATCTAATATATTAGTTATCTCTTGTTCAATATTTTTGCTAATTTTCAATGTAGCAAAAAGTGCTAAAGCGATAAATATAAAAAATATTGCCCCTACTTTTATCCCCATAGCTAAAAACTCACTATCAATCTTTTCTAAATCTCTAGCCATTCTTATATAATATTCATTATTATCAATAATCACTTTTTTCGATAGATACAATAAATCTTTTTTTACTGTATCGCTATATCGTACCGTTGCACCATATTCTTTAAATTTTGATTGGAGTACTTCTATCCTATTTAAATGATTTTCAAGAAGTGTTTTATCTTTATCACTTTCAGCGATAACCACACCATTTTGGTCGATTATTGTTATACGAAGCCCAATTAATGTACGCAGGTTTTTTACTTTTTCGTCAATGCCATCAAGGTTTTTCAACTCCGAACTTAAAATTATAATATTATGCAATAAGTCACTCTTTGTTTGTTCAATAAAAACTTCTTTGATAGAATAATAAAAAACTACCCCTAAAATGAGGAATAATCCGAAAAATATCAGGATAAATCTACGGAGAAAAATAGTATGAAGTTTTTGCATAATTATTCGTACTACACTAAATTATCTGTTGTGAAAATATACCCTTCACTTCGAACAGACTTTATATAATCTTTCTCTCCAGTTGGGTCTATTTTACTTTTGAGTCTTTTTATAGCAACATTAACAGTTTTTGGTTTGGTATCAAGACTATCACCCCAAACATTTTCTAGCAATAAATCTCGTGAAAGCAAAACATCTTTGTTTTTGATAAGTTCAAGAAGCAAATCGTGTTCAAGATGTGTCAATTCCACTTGAATATTATCGATAAAAAATCGTTTACTACTTGATTTATAGACAATATCTCTCGCTTTAATAATATCCATCTCCCCAACTGTTCTTTTCAAAACAGCCTTCACTCTCGCACGGAGAACATCAAGATGAAAAGGTTTTGTGATATAGTCATCAGCTCCCCTTTTAAATCCCTCTAAAATATCATCATCACTATCTTTAGCAGTCAAATAAATAACAGGCTGGTTGTATCCTTTTTTTCGAATAGATTCAATAAAAGCACTCCCCTCTACATTTGGAAGATTTCTATCCATAAGTATCAAACTAATATTCTCTTCATCAAGAATTTGTTCAATTTTTAAAGTATCCAAACAACCTATTACATCGTACCCATCTTTTTCTAAGGTATATTCTAGTAATTCTAAAATATCTGCATCATCTTCAACTGCTAATATCGTGTACATAGTTTTTCTCTTTAATTTTTATATTTGATGGATTTGTCCACCATTTCTCGCATACAATAATAATGCCGCAATACTTAAAGCACGGTCAGCAACTTTTTCACTTTTTCTTAGAACAGAAAGCATATCGTGATAATTTGAAAATGTTGCTTCGTCACTTGGTTTTTTCAAGATATTATTTTCAAGCATCTCATATAAATCATCTGTTTTATTCTCAGCAATTAAAGCTTTATTAAAACATTCTTGAACCTCATCAACACAATCAATTGTAAGCATTTTAGCTGTATATTCTAAGCTTTCTATTGTTGACTTTTGCATTGGAATTGCATATTCATTAATCCCTTTGATATCGACTTTATTGCAAACATCTTGAAAACCATTTATAAAACCTCTTGTATTTGAAGCCGCTCGTATCAACTCATTTGTAATCTTTAAAAAAGCAACCATCTCCCGTAAATCTTTTGCCTCAGGGGTATGAAGTGCCAAAGTTGTCACGATACTTCTGTCTATCTCTTCTGTTTTGTTGCTTACATTTTTGATAGATAATTTTGCATTTTCAAATTTTTCTTTATCACAATCTTGCAGTGCTTCAAGCACCATTTTATTGGCTTGTATCAAACCATCCATAATCTCAACGACTGCCCCTCTAATTGTTTCTAATCTCTCTTCATATTTTGTAAGCATCACCCAAATCTCCCTGTAATATAATCTTCTGTTTTTTTCTCTTTCGGATTGATAAATATTTTTTCAGTTTCGTTAAATTCTATCAAATCTCCAAGATGGAAAAATGCTGTATAATCAGCAACTCTTGCCGCTTGTTGCATATTGTGTGTTACCACAACTATTGTAAATTTTTCTTTAAGTTCTACCATAAGATTTTCAATTGTTTGAGTTGAAATTGGGTCAAGTGCACTTGTTGGTTCATCCATCAAAATAACATCAGGTTTAACAGCAATAGCTCTAGCGATACAAAGTCTTTGTTGTTGTCCACCTGAAAGTGCAGTTCCTGGGTCTCTTAATTTATCTTTTACCTCATTCCAAAGTCCAGCACTTTTTAAAGAAGCCTCGACCAAAGCGTCACACTCAGCCCCTTTTTTTACAATTCCATGTTTTAATGGAGCATAAGCAACATTTTCATAAATGCTTTTTGGAAATGGATTTGGTTGTTGAAATACCATCCCTATTTTTTTTCTCACACTTACTTCATCTACATCTTTATCATAAATATTTTTATGATCTATAAGCACTTCTCCCTCAACTCTAGCACTTGTAATCAGGTCATTCATACGATTGAGACATCTTAAGTAAGTTGATTTTCCACAACCAGATGGTCCGATAAATGCTGTAATTTTATTTTCATAGATATTTAAATCTATCCCATTTAATGCTTGTTTATCTCCGTACCAAAGTTTAAGATTTTTAGAGATTATTTTTGGTTTTAGTTGTTCCATTTTTCTTTCCTCGTTTGCTTTTAATTCCACTTAATTTCATATTTTTTTCTAAAATATATCGCCACTGCATTCATACTAAGAAGTACACCAAGAAGTATCATAATCGCCCCACTCACCCTTTCAATATAAGCACCCTCAGGCATCCCAGCCCATGTAAATATTTGAGCTGGCATAACAGTCGATGCATCTAAAATACTAGTAGGAGCATCAGGAGAAAAAACAACCATCCCTACAAATATCAAAGGAGCAGTTTCCCCCATAGCTCTAGCCATTCCGATAATAGAACCAGTTAAAATCCCAGGCATCCCAAGAGGC
The DNA here is from genome assembly GCA_945883785.1 of Helicobacter pylori PMSS1. GTDB lineage: Bacteria > Campylobacterota > Campylobacteria > Campylobacterales > Arcobacteraceae > CAIJNA01. Next base: position 7,453 of record CAMCYD010000084.1, on the reverse strand, counting down.
AAAACATGGTCTTTTACTACTTGCCATTTTGTAAGTCCAAGTCCAAACCCAGCTTGTCTAATACTCGCAGGGACACTTCGTAAAGCCATTCGTGAGCTTACAATAATAACAGGAAAAGTCATCAAAGAGAGTGTAAGTCCTCCTACAAGTGCCGAACTTCTAGGAAGTCCAAAAAAGTTGATAAACACAGCCAGTCCCAAAAGTCCAAAAAGGATAGAGGGAACGGCTGCTAGATTATTGATATTTATCTCAATAATGTGTGAGATTTTATTATCATCCGCAAACTCTTCAAGATAAATAGCCGTCATCACACCAATAGGAAATGCGACCGCCATACAGACTAAAATAGTCATAATTGAACCCACGACAGAAGAGAAAAATCCACTATTTTCAGGAATTTTAGAATCCCCTGTTTTCAAGAATATCCAGTTAAATCGAAGTTCAACTTTATCAGCAGCTTGTAATTCTTTTAAAGTTGTAAGCTCATCATCACTTAAAGTATGATGGTGACCTTTGAGGTATTGATCAACTTCATCATCGGCTAAAACCCATTCATCAACCGTTTTTCCCATAAGCGATGGATTTGCTTCGGCATTTTTTGGCATATCCCTAAACCAAGCTCGGCTCACAAGTGTTTCGTATTTTTCTTCAACTGCATAAATACTATCCTGTACAGTTTCTTCATTATATGTCATAGGAAGTTGCACATACGCTTGTTTAAATGATGGCAATCCTTTTGTGATAATATCTGTAAAAAATATAACCAAAAAGAGCACTGAAAAAATCAAAGCAGATAAACTCATTGCTTTAAAAATTTTGTCTTTAATATGCCTTTTTGTAAGGGTTGGGTCATAAAAAGGGTTATTGTATTTATGATGTTGTTTTGTTTCATTTATATTTTTCATAGGTTACTCGATTTGTATTTTTCTTTAAAAACTCTAATGGTATACACACTCACAACATTTAAAATAAGTGTCACGACAAAAAGGACAAGTCCAAGGGCAAAAGCACTTAAAGTCTCGGGCGTCCCAAAAGCATGGTCTCCTGTCAAAGCATCAACAATTCTCACAGTAACTGTTGTCATATCTTCCAGTGGATTCCAACTTAGGTTTGCTCGAACACCTGCCGCCATAACAACAATCATAGTTTCCCCAATAGCTCGTGAAATTCCAAGAAGTACCGCTGAGATAATCCCCGGCATAGCAGCAGGAACAACGATAAACTTGATAGTTTCACTTTTGGTCATCCCAAGAGCTAAACTCCCTTTTCTCATACTATCAGGAACACTTGTAATAACATCATCGCTGAGTGAAGCGATAATCGGGATAATCATAATCCCCATCACCACCCCACAAGCAAGGGCATTGTTAAATGAAGCTTCCATTCCAAAATAATCAAAAACCTCTACAAAAAATGGAGCTACAGTGATAGCTGCAAAAAACCCATACACAACTGTTGGGATACCTGCTAGTGTTTCAAGAAGTGGTTTTGCTATACTTCTTGTTCGATTTGAAGCATATTCTGCTAAATAAATCGCACTATAAACCCCAATAGGAACAGCGACCATTAGTGCTATCGCCGTAATCATAAAAGTACCTGTAAAAATAGGCACCGCACCATATTTAGCACCCTCTACCCCAGGTGACCATTCAGTTCCTGTGATAAAGTACCAAAAACTCTCCATCTTAAAAAATTCAATTGCCTCAAACAAAATCGAAAAAAGAATTCCAAAAGTGGTAAATATAGTAAAAGCCGTTGCGGTAATAAGAACCGATTTGACTATAAATTCTTTTCGTTTATTTGATTGTAATGTACTTGAAAATGTTTCCATATTGCTCCAATAAAAAAAGGTGGGAGTTTTCATCCCACCTTACATTTTTCGTATTTTTACGATTATTTTGATTTTAAATCAGCCGCGCTCAAAGGTTTTATTGCCAAAGCATTTTTGATTGCCGTTGTTCTTGTAGCTTTATCAGCTGGTACAAGTCCTATTCTTTTTAAAGCTCCTCTTTCTCCAATTTGTTTTTCACTCATAAAAAGTTCAACAAATTTATTGATAGATGGTTTTGCAGTTCTGTGGTCATTTTTTACATAGAAAAATAAACTTCTTGAGATTGGATAAGCACCTGAAGCGATATTTGCTGGAGTTGGATCAAATCCATCCACCTTTGCACCACTTACTTTATTTCCATTTTCTTCTAAAAAGCTATATCCAAAAACACCAATAGCATTTGTATCTTTTGTAAGTTTTTGAACGATTAAGTTATCATTTTCACCACTATCGATATACACACCATCTTGTCTTATTTTGTTGTATCCTTTTTTAAATCCAGCACCTAAATAAAGATCACTTTTTTCAGTATTGTGTATCATTACCATCTCTTCAAAACTATCTCTTGTCCCTGAAGATTTTGGAGGACCATATACAGTGATAGCTCTATTTGGTAAATTTGCATCTATATCAGACCATTTTTTGTATGGATTTTTTACAAGTGATTTTCCATCTTTAGAAGGAATTTCTTCAGCAACTGCTAAAAATAATTGTTCTCTTGTTAAAGCTAATGCTGGATTTTTTTTGTTTTGAGCTATTGCTATCCCATCAAATCCAATCATATTTTCAGTGATATTTGTAACACCATTTTTAACACAAGTTTCAAATTCACTTGCTTTCATTCTTCGACTTGCATTTGTGATATCTGGTGATTTGTCATCGTTACTTCCACAAAATATTTTCATACCACCACCAGTACCTGTTGATTCTACGATTGGAGTTGCCATCCCTTTTACTGTTGCACCAAATTCTTCTGCTATTGATGAAGAGAATGGATACACTGTACTTGATCCAACTATCCTGATATTATCTTCTGCTACTACACTTGAAGTAAGTGCCAAAACTGCTGCAAATGCTAAAACTGTTTTTTTCATCTTTTGTATCTCCTGTTTTTTTTGAATGCCGAAGTATAAATAAGAACGGTTACAATGGAGTTACACGAAAAGATAAGGATTTTGGATGATTTTATTAAAATTTTAGAGCAGATAAAAAAAGATATGGTAAGATGTTTCCTCAAAATAAATCCTCATAAAGAGGATATTGTAAAAGGAAATTGATGGAAAAAAGTTGTGATGCCCCCTCGGGCAGTAGTCTTAAGTATTATATAGAAGATTATTGGGATATTTTTACTGGGATTTGTGCCATTTTGTTAGCATTGTATTTTCATAAATTAGGTATCGGCACTCTTGCCACATTGTTCGCTGCGATAGGAATCGCCTGTTTATCGCTTAGTGTTTCAGAAGTTGCCGAAATACTCTCTTCAAGACTTCAAGAACCGTATGGGAGTTTAGTGCTTACTTTAAGTGCAGTTGTTGTCGAGATTATGCTTTTATATATTATTTTACTCCAAGCCTTTACAAATCCAGAAGTTATAGAAACTGTTAAAGGGGGGATTATCTCCGCCGTTATCGTTGATATGAATGTTCTTTTAGGAGTTGCCGTCTTTTTAGGAGGTCTTAAATTTACAGAACAAGAACACAATAAAGAGACTTCAAGTACCTACACCACTATCCTTTTTGTGACTGGTATTGCCCTTTTGGTTCCTAGTTTACTTAGCGAAGTAAGTCATTCGCAAAATTCAGTTTATGAAGCTTCAGTTCTTATTTCTATTTTGCTTTTATTTTTTTATATTATTATCATTATTTTTCAGACAAAAACACATACTCACTTTTTCAAACAAACCGCAAGAAGTAGAATTTTTAGAATAAAAAGAAAAATGGCTCAAAAAAATCATGAAGAAGAAATAGAAGATGATGACTATGTTTTTGAAAAGTTTAACAATCTTGGACTTATCTTTTCTATTTTTATTTTTATAGCTATTATTGCTCTTGGAGCTGAGGTTTTTGCAATTGATGGTGTAAAACTCGCTAAAGATTATGGTATTTCCTCTGGAATATCTGGACTCATCATAGCTATAGTTGCTGTAAGTCCTGAAATTATGACAGCTATAAAAGCAGCGAAAAATGATGAGATACAAAGGGTTGTCAATATCGCTATGGGAGCTTCCACTGTTTCTATCCTTTTGACTGTTCCTATTTTGATGACTTTGGCATATATGAGTGGGATACGATTTGAACTCAACTTCAATCCACTAGAGATTGGGGCATTGATTTTAACAATTATCCTTGCTTGGAAAACAACCGATGATGGACATACAAACTACTTTGAGGGGATGGCTCATATGATATTTTTTGTCGCTTTTGCTATTATTGCGGCATATTATTAGGAGAGTTATATCTCCTCTTCTTTTGGAGAAATCATCACAAAATAATGGAGCAAATAGGTAACATCAAGAGCTGAAAGGGTAGTTGCCGTTTTGAGCCACCATTTTGTTGTATCGGGTTCAATTTTATCATAAGCATGACCAACTATCTTATCAACTTGTTTTTTTAAAGGATGAAGATTGTAAGTAAAAATCCAAAATGGGAAAAAATCCTCCTCCTCTGATATCTCTATACTCCAACCATTTTTGTAAAATTTCAGTAAAAAAAGTATCTCAATATCAACCCAATCTTTCCTGTCTTCAAGCTCTTCTCGATACAGTTCTTTATAATTCTTATTTTTATATTTTTCTATCATTTTTGTCACGACAGTATGTAATTGCTCATCTTTTATCTTATCCATAAATTCAGGAAATTGAAAATTATTGATATCTGTTTTGTCAAAACTGTAAAGCTTATGTTTAAACTTAGCACTTTCAAATCCCTTCTTACTTTTTACGATTAGACACATCATTTGTACTCTTTTTTTGTTTTTTTGTATGGTTTGAGTATATCAAATTATTTTGAAAGATAAATAGCAAAAATAAATTAAAAACTTAGAAAATATTAGCTTATTGTTTGATTTGCTATAATCCTTTCTCTTAATTTTAAAAGCGATAAGGAGATGTATGATGGATACAATAACAGTAGTTTGCCCACATTGTTTTAAAACAAATCGGCTTCCAAAACAAGAAAGTTACACAAAAGCGAATTGTGGACATTGTCAAAAGAGTTTACTGGGTACAACACCAGTAGAGCTCACCAAAAGTAATTTTGGCACTTTTTTAAACAACAATGACCTCCCAGTTGTGGTTGATTTTTGGGCTACTTGGTGTGGACCATGTAGAGCATTTGCACCTACCTTTAAAAGTATCGCAAGTGAATATTCACTCAAAGTGAGATTTGCGAAAGTGGATGTAGATGCAGAGGGGGTTGTAGCTCAAAAATTCAATATCCAAAGTATCCCAACACTTATTTTATTTAAAAAGGGGAAAGAGATACGGCGAGTTGCTGGGGCTTTGGATGCTGGTAAACTTAAAAAGTTTATTGGTTAAATGTGGTGAAACTTGACAGTTAAAGGTTGGTTTTGAGTAACAATATCTTTTTATTTTTGTTTTTTAAGAGGTTCTTTTTCAACAAAAACGGGAGTAAGTTTCCAAGAGCCAAGTTCAGTATAATACATCAAAGTTGAGTAAGTTGATGTAATGTCAAGTATCTCCACTAACTAAGATGATATTAATACCATTTAAAACAATAAATACATTCCAGCCTAATTTATTTAACTCATCTTGTGTGGTTGGTATATACATTTAGAGTGTAATTATGGTGTTTTTACCATTTTCTTTTGCTACTCGCAAGGCTTCAAAAACTCGTCCCATAGCTGTATTTTCATTGTCTATTTCTGATAATTGAGTTATTCCAAAACTTGAAGTTGCTGGTTTCATATCATCAAATGAGATATTTTCTATAATCTTTCTTAAATTCTCAGCTAGAAGTTCTGCCTTGTGTCTATTTGTTTCAGGAAGAATTATGACAAAATCTTCACCAGAATACCTTGAAAATACATCACAATTTCGTATATGTTTATCGATAGATTTAACAATCTCCATAACTACTATATCTCCATGAAAAAATCCATGTTGGCTGTTTATCTCTTTTAAGTTATCAATATTAAATACTAAAATAGAAAAAATAGATTTGTATCTTTTTATTTTAGATAAAGAGATATGAAGGGAATCAAGGAAAAATGATTTATTATATATTTTTGTCAAAGCATCGTGTGTGGCATTAAAATAGTATTGTTGCGAATCTAGCTTTTCTTCAGTGATATCTGTAAAAGTTACTATAAAGTTTGCGTCATCAAATGTGAGTTTTTTTAATTGTACATCAAACACTTTTGGTTCAAAAGATTTATAATCTATAATAGATATAACTTTATCCTTTTCATAAAGTTTTTCAATCTCTTGTATCCAATTTGGATAATATGATTTCATTGCAAAAAAGTTTTGATGAGTAATAAATGTATTTTCTATTTTTGATATTTTATTGTTAAAATCATTTATACTATCGACATTAAATAAATCCAAAAAAGCTTTATTGACAAGAGATATTTTTTCTCCATTTGTTACAAATATAATATTATTTTGTTGGTCTATAGCACTTTTAACTATTTGTAGTTCATTTTCTAACTGGTTATTTTTTGATTTTGCATCACTTATTACATTCGTAAGTTCTGTAATATCTTGTAAAATCAATAAAAGAGTTTCACTTTTATTTGTATAGTGATAAGAACAATTTATTGCAAAATGCATATCCTGAATTTGTATTTTATCTTTTTTGCATCTTCCATTTCTACAAATATTGGCATAAATATTGTTCCAATTATCATTTTCTATCAGTGTATTGATATTTTTATCTAAATAATTTCCAAATTTATCTATTGCTTTTTTATTCATCCATTGAATCACTTGCTCATTGTTATCTTCATAGACTTCAATAATGTATTCATCAATATAATTAAGAGTATTTTTTATATTTTTGAGTTTATACTCTAGTAATTGACCATAATTTCCTTTAAGATTATGAGCGATATCTCTCATACTTATTATATTGATAGGTTGATTTGTATCCCTATCAGTGATAATGATACGATTGATTTTATTTTTTGCCATGACCTCTATTACATCCATAAGTGAAGTATTTTCTTTGACGCAGATAATAGGAGAACTCATCACAGATGATATTGGAAGAGTTGTGGAAATCTTTTTGTTTGCAATGATAACAGCATCTTTTTCAGTTAGTATTCCAACCGCATCTCCATTATCATTTATTGCGATTACCGAGCCAATTCTATATTTTGTCATAGTATCGAAAGCATTAAAAATTGTGTCATTTTGAGATAAATTGATTAAATTTCTTGTTGAGTCTAAAATTTGTGAAATTAAAATATCAATTTTAAATGAATTTCCTTCAAGACTTTTTATAAGAATATCTGTAACCCCCAAGTAAACCCCCATCTATCTTTTTTAAAGATTTTTAGCTAGCTTTATATTCCAAGGTAGTAAATCTTCAATATCTTTTCCTTCATGCTGATAAATTGGAAGTAGAGTAAGTATATGAGACAAATAAAGATATGGTTCCA
>CAMCYD010000083.1 GCA_945883785.1 Helicobacter pylori PMSS1 | reverse complement strand
AACTTATCACAAAAGATACGATTGAAGAGAAGATCTTAGAACTACAAAATCAAAAAAAAGATATGACCGATATGATTATAAGTGGTGAAGATGGTGGGCTGAAACAACTAAGCCAAAGTGATTTAGAGTATATATTGGGGTAGATGATGGAATTTTTAAAACCAACAAGAAAAGAGTTAGAACATCTTTTTAACACCTTTTATTTGAATACTTTTTATACCTTGTATGATTTTATTTGGGATACGGCACATGAGTATATTTCATTTCAAAATACACCACAATTGCCTTTTGGAGGATTTGAACCTCAAAAGTATAATCTTAAAAATATGAAACATGCTGAACTTTATAAGATTTTTGTAAATCTTTTTTCAAATCAAAATTTTATCCAAGCTTTATATGAAAAATTGAGCCTAACACCTACTTCAAAATATCTCTACAAGACTCTTATTTGGGAGCAAGAGTATCTTTCAACTATAGAAGCTGTAAGAGTTTTTGGACTTGATGTCCAATTTTTTCAGCTAAGGGATTACGAGAGAAGAAGAGAGTATTTACCTGAAGCACTTTCATTAATTGAGAGGGTACAATATAAAGACTACAGAATAAGTGAAGATAATCTTACTATTGATAAAAAGATAAAAGAGGTTCTTAAATTTGCTTTTCCTGTACCAGAAGATTATTTGATAAGCAATATAAATACACTTCAAAATTGTGATTTTTCTTACAGTAATGAAGAGGGGATTTTTGAATTTATTGCAAATATTGAGGGGATGTTAGAGAATAATTTAGTTGATTTTGGAGCAACCAATGAGAAGCCATTAGCAAAAACATTGACTCTTTTAAAAAATACAATCGGAATCAATGAGTTTTATGAAGAGGATAAAAAAGCAAATACACTTGCAACTGACATGCTCACAAGAAGCTTCTATTTTTACTACTATTCTCATAAAAGGTTTAGAGAAACCCCACTAGAAACTCTTAAAAGTTTTGTGTCCGCGCAACTTAAAAATAAAGTGCCATTTTTTATCAGTCGGATTTTTACTTCACACCTTAAAAAAGTCCGATTTGATAACTATTACACTTCCCAAAATGAACTTTTTGAACTCCTTGGAAATCTTATAAAAGAGATGCCAAAAGAGGGTTGGATAAGTTTTTTAAACATCATCAAATATTGTAAATATAGAAATCTTCGATTTGATTTAGAATCCAAACACAAAACAAGTGAATATTTTATGAGTTGTGATTTTATAGAATTAGAAAATGGTGAAAAAAGTAGTGGAGATTTTTATGTGGGTTCTTATTATCAAGAGTTATTTTTTGAACCAGTTTTAAAAGGGCTCTTTTTTTATCTTTCAAGTCTGGGACTTGTAGAGATTCTATATAGCAAACCTATCTCTCCTTATACGATTAGTGCAAAAGATGTTTCGTATCTCTCTTTTTGGGATCAGTTAGAGTATGTTAAGTTTACAGATTTAGGGCTCTATTGTTTGGGATTTAGTAAAAACTATGAACCAAAGAAAGTAACTCTAAAACAAACAACTCTCAAATTTGATAACTATAAGCCAATAATTACAATAGATAAAAATGACTCAATTATGTTAGCAAAACTTGAACCTTATATCGAAAAATACGATGAAGAGAGATATATCATAAGTTATTCAAAGGTTTTTAGAGATTGCAAAGATAGCTATACATTAGATTTAAAAATCAAGAATTTTTATAAAATTATCCAAAGTGAGCCACCAAAAGTTTTTAAAGATTTATTTGATGAGATACTCCAAAATGCTAATTTGTTGAGTGCAGATTATTCAAAAGTTGTGATAGATTTAAAAAATAACAAAAAACTCTTACAACTTTTTACAACCAATAAAAAATTACAAGAGAGTATCATAAAAGCCCAAGGATTTAGAATACTTGTTGCTAAACAAGATATGGGTAAAGTTTCAAGAATAGTCAAAGAGAATGGATTCTTTGTAGAATTTTAAAGCAGATATATTAAAATATATGAATTTATATATAAGTATAAGGTCTTTATCTTATAATACGATATAAATTACTATAAAGGAAAAAAATGGACAAAATTACAAACCCATTTTCCCCAGGAGCAGGTTCGCCACCACCAGAACTAGCAGGTCGTGAAAATATTTTAGAACAAGCGAGAGTTCTCTTGGGTCGAATTAAAGCCAAAAAAGCTGAAAAAAGTTTGTTACTAACGGGACTAAGAGGTGTTGGAAAAACTGTGCTTTTGAATTCTATAGAAAAATTAGCAGAGGAAGCAAATTATAGAACAATATTTTTTGAAGCACATGATAATAAAGAATTAGCAACTCTACTTGTACCACATTTACGACGTTTATTATTTGAATTTGATAGGATTTCTGGTGTAAATCATAAGGTTAAAAGGGGACTTAGAGTCCTTAAAAGCTTTATCAGTGCGGTGAAAGTAAAAGTTGGAGATATTGATATTGGATTGGATATAGAGCCAGAGATAGGAAATGCAGATAGTGGTGATTTAGAGTTAGACCTTCCAGCATTATTTGTAGCATTAGGGGAAGCTGCTAGGGAAAGAGATGTAGCAGTTGCTATTTTCATCGATGAGATTCAGTATTTTTCTTCAAAAGAGCTCAGTGCTTTAATTATGGCAATGCATAAAATGCAACAAAAACAACTTCCTATTTTACTCATAGGTGCAGGGTTGCCAATATTGCCAGCATTGGCTGGCGAATCAAAATCGTATGCAGAAAGATTATTTAATTTTCCAATAATTGGACCATTGGAAAAAGAGGATGCTTTTAAAGCATTGCAAGAACCAGTGCAAAATTCAAATGAAAAGTTTTCTCAAGATGCATTAAGTGAGATATTTTTCCAAACACAAGGGTATCCTTATTTTCTTCAAGAATGGGGGTATCAATCATGGAATTTAGCAGAACAATCACCAATTGATTTAGATATTATAAAACATGTAAGTGTTTCGGTAACTAAACGACTTGAAGAAAACTTTTTTCGAGTGAGATTTGATAGATTAACCCCAAAAGAGAGAAGGTTTTTACGAGCTATGGCAGAGATTGGTACAGGACCTTATCTTACTTCAAGTATAGCCGATAAACTTGGTGTTACATTAAATACTTTGAGTCCTACACGAGCAAATCTTATAAAAAAAGGGATGATATATAGCCCAGCTCACGGAGATATGGATTTTACAGTGCCATTATTTGGTGAATTTTTATTACGGATTATTCCTAATTTTGAGTAAAAGGTAATTTTTTATGTCGAAATTGTTTTTAATAGTTATTAATCAATAAAGAATCCCACCAAATAGTGTATAATTCCAAAAAATCCAATAAAAAATAAAATAATATTTTAAATGCTCACAATCTAGGAGATAATTTGCACAAAGCAGCCATCCAAGCAAAAGGATCAATAATTGATAAAAATAATCAAGATAAAGAGATTCTTATAGAAGTATACTATGGAGCATTTCTTTCGAACGAAGAAGCAACACTCTTTGCAAGACAAAGTAGAATAGGTATCTCTAAACAAAAAAACTCAATAGAAATATGTTGGAATGGAAATGATGCAGCTCCATGTGTGCTTGACCCAGAGGATATCTACTTCCTCCCTTTTTATGATACTAAAGATTCAACCAAAAAAGATGAAACACTGAATGTTGAGGATTACACCGACGAAGAGTTTTTACACCTCCTTTGGAACTATGATGATTTTGGAGGAGATGAAGGATTGATGTGGCTTAGTGCTAGAGGATATGGGAGTAGGGCAATCAATTGATTATAAAAGATAATTTCGATGTTTTTGGAGAGAACTTTGAAGGGCTAAACCTAGAGGGTAAACGAATCACAAAAGCTGAATTTGATGATTGTACTTTTAAATCGTGCAATTTTAGTGAAACCTTTTTCTCTTCTTGTAAATTTACAGATTGTAGATTTATAGAGTGTAATCTATCATTACTAAAACTAACTGATTCAAAACTCAGTGGTCTTAAATTTATCTCTTGTAAAATGATTGGAATAGATTGGACTATGGCAGATTGGAAAACCCTTTTAAATGCAACTCCACTTTATTTTAAAGAATCAATTCTAAATGATAGTAACTTCTTTGGATTACCTTTAGAGGAGACAATTATCGAAGATTGTGAAGTAAGAGAGGTTGATTTTAGTACTACACTCTTAAAGAATAGTAACTTTAAAGGGAGTGACCTTAAAGGCTCTATCTTTCATCACACTCATCTTGAAGGGGTAAACTTCCTAAACACCACAAACATTTCAATGAACCCGAAAACTAATCACTTAGAAGGTGCTATTTTCAATCGTTATGAAGCACTTTTTTTACTTGAATCGATGGGGATTGTTCTTGTTGATTGAATCTAAAGTGATTTAAGTAACTAAATAGTACAATCTTTTTATTCATATGTAGTTGCCCAGTTGCTTGTGCACTGGGCTTTTTATATTATTGAAGATTTAATTTTTCAACAATATAAAAAGTATATTAGTACATTCAAATAAATATTTTATAGGGAAAGTTTTGGGTAGTAAAAATAAAAAGCTTTTAGGAATTATCACATCAATTATTTTACACAATTTGAGAAATGCATTTGAATCAAAAGAATTATATATCACAAAAAGAAAATTGTTTTTGATAGAAGAGAAACATCCAATCGAATTTACATATATCAAAACAAATCAATTCCAAAATATTTTAGATGGTACAATTGCAAAGTGTAATTACTCAAAAGATAGTGAAGTATTAAACTTTATCTCCTATATTGATGAAAAATATGTTTTGTATGAAATTGCAAACAATAGTTATTATATTCATCTAACAACACTATTTTATCCAAGTAAAAAGCAACTCAAAAACTGTTTTGAATCAATGAAATTTTTTAATGAGAAATTTGAAAAAGATTTAGAAGAGTATTTAAACTAAGAGACGGGAGAGAAACTACCCGTATCTTTCCTGTGTCAGTACCACCCCGCTTTAAAGCCAAAGGACACAAGGTATGTGGACTCCCTTATTTCCACCTCTCTTAGTTTTAACTGTGTAAGTATATAAAAATAGCTCTTTAATGTCAATCAAAATTTTCAAAAATCCATAAAAGAATAGAGAGAAAAAAGTTGTTGAGAAAAGTTCGCGTTTTGTTTCGGTTAGAGATAGCTTGTAATATAAGTTTTCTTTGTTAGATTTGCCATACTTTGAATAATTTATATTTTAATTTACACAATTTGAATCAGTTTAGCTACATTTTTAAAATGTAAATTATACGGCGGTTTGATATACACTTTTTACAAGGAGCGAAAAATGTTAATAGGATATGCAAGAGTTTCAAAATCAGATAATTCACAAGTTTTAGATTTGCAAATTGATGCACTCAAAAATGGAGGGGTAAATGAAGAAAATATTTATACCGATAAAATATCTGGTAGTAAAGATGAAAGACCAGGATTAGAAAATTGTATTAAAGCATTAAGAGATGGTGATACATTAGTTGTGTGGAAACTAGATCGTCTTGGTAGAAATCTAAAACATCTTATTACTACAGTTGAAGAACTAGCCAAAAAGAATATTGGCTTTAAAGTTTTAAGTGGTCAGGGTGTCAATATAGACACAACAACTCCAGCAGGTAAAATGATATTTTCAATATTTGGAGCTTTAGCAGAGTTTGAAAGGGAACTTATCCGTGAACGAACAAAAGCTGGAATTGAAGCTGCACGAGCAAGAGGGAGAATGGGTGGAAGAAAATTCAATCTTACAAAAGCTCAAGTGAGACTTGCGCAAATTGCTATGAAAAATAGAGATACAAGTGTTACTGATCTTTGTAAAGAACTAAAAATTACAAGAGCAACTTTATATAAATATATTTCACCTACTGGTGAACTTAGAGATTATGCAAAGAGGGTCCTTGATAAATAGACTTTAATTTACTGAAGGCTTTTCACTTTAAAATCAATTATCTATAAGTAGGCAAATTTGAAAAATAAACAGTGACAAGCTATTGAATACAACAAATCAGAAAAATCGGAAATAAACCTTTTGATTCTCTCATCTTCTTAATATCTCTTTTTTAGAAAATATAGATTGCAATTAACCATACTAACTATAAAATGAAAATTTCTATATCATATTTCGGAAGTAATAAATGTAATAAAAAAGTAACTATTCTTAAAAAAATATTAAATTACAGATTAAGTTAGATTGTGTAAAATTCATAATATTACAAATGAATTTTAGGATGAATAGTGAAAAAAACAACAAATAAATTATGGATAAGTTCACTCCTTGCTATAACCGTTGGGCTAAGTGTTGCAAATGGGGAGATGTTGAGAAGTAAAAGTCAAGAAGTAGTTTATGATAGTGATACAAAACTAATGTGGCAAGATAATAGTGAAGCAAAAACAATAAGGAAAAATTGGCAAGACGCAATGGATTATTGTCAAAACCTTAATCTTGCAGGATTTGATGATTGGAAACAACCTTCTAATTTTACCCTAGAAGCTTTGTATCCTAAAAAAGTTGCTTTACACAATGTGGATACATACTATTATTGGGGTAGCAGTGGCTTTCGTGCATACTTCGGTAGTGATGCCAATGGTCATAACTACGGTTACAAAAATAATGATTACTATTGTGTTCGTTGTGTGCGAGATAGTGGAAAATTTGATATTTTAACTTATTCTTCATTTATGGAAAGGCTCAAAACTTTAAATAGCGCCAAAAACTCTATCGTATTAAATTCTTCTCGTGATAGTGAGTCAAAACTTTTTTTGGTCAAAAAAGATGGTAAAAATTATTTTGGAACAAAAAATGAGTTAATAAAACAATTAGTTGAATACTCAAAAAATCCATTTAAAACTATTCAAAAATTAACCCAACAACAACTCAACGAGTATCTAACCATTACCACTGTTGCATCACTAAATTTTCCAAAATCACTCAATTTAGTTAAAGATGAGTTTGAGAGTAATGCTGAATTTAATAAAAAAGTAGAGAGTCGAAAAGCTAATATACAAACTGCAAAAAGAGAGTTTTTGTTTAATAATCTTGTCTTAGTGATGGGAACTCCAAAGCTATCAAATCCAGTTTTTGATGCTGATACGAATACGATGTTTGTGGATTTGGAGATGAGCAATGCTGATTGGAAGAAAAAAGTAGCTATCAAGATGGAAGATAGAAGTTTGGCAAAGAATTTTAAAAATAGTATCGACAAAGCAACTTCAAAAGTGACATTTGGATATGAAAATGATGGATTGGTACTCCAGAATATCGAAGTGGGATTTGAGCAAAATCAGCTAATCGCAACACTGAGTGAAAAAGATTTTAGACCAGAGAGTGTATCTATCGCACTTCTTCAAAATTCAAATTCTATAGTATTAAATATCGCTTACAACGAAAGTAATCAAGTCAAAGGACTTAAATACAACGATGATCTAGCACCACTTCTTAAAAATATGAAAGCAGAGAAACAAAACCCAAAAAACTGGCTCTTTGCAGTAGCTATTGAAAACTACGATGAAGCAGATGCTGTTATCTATGCTAAAAATAGTGCAAAGTCTCTTATCTCTGCTATGCAAAAAAGACTCGGAATAAGTGAAAGAAACACTTATGCTTTGATAGATGAAAAAGCTACAGGCGGAGCTATCAAAGGGCAACTTGAAAGATTACTTGAAAATGTCAAAGAGGGGGATAATATTTATTTTTACTATAGTGGACATGGGATTCCTAGTAGTACAGATGGGGAAGCCTTTATCTTACCAAAAGATGTGATAGCAGACTATGTGAGCCGTGAAAAAGAGTTTATGGCTAGAAATATTTATAAAAAACTTAGTGATAGTAAAGCAGGGAAAGTTGTAGCATTTGTAGATAGTTGTTATAGTGGAAAAACAGATGGGATTTCAAATATCAAAGGGGTAGCAGCAGGGGTATTTAAAACCAAAAAAGTTGAGTTTGATAAATCTAAAATGGTAGTCTTAACAGCTGGAACAAATGGACAGTTCTCAAATGCTTACACAGAGAAAGGTCAAAGACTTTTCAGTTACTTTGTCACAAAAGCACTAATAAACCGCCCAACACTTGATATCAATAGCTTGTACCAAGAAATATCAGTTGGGGTAAAAGATGAGAGTTTTAAACTAGGGGATAATAAACGACAAGAACCACAAATCGAGGGGAATGTGGAGATGGGACTTTGAGAATGAAAAATTAAATATGAAAAAAGAAACGAATAAATTATGGATAAGTTCACTTCTTGCGGTCACACTTGAGCTAAGTGTGGCAAATGGGGAGATGATACAAACCGAGAGGGGAATAGTAATAGATACTGATACAAAACTTATGTGGCAAGATAATCTTGAAGCTAAAACAGTAAAAAAAGATTGGCAAGGTGCGATTGATTATTGTGAAAATCTAAAACTTGGTGGATTTGATGACTGGAAACTGCCCGATAAAGATACTTTAAATGCTTTGTATCAAAAAAAGAATAGTTTACGAAATGTGCACCCCAGCTATTATTGGTCGAGTTCTACCTGGGCCTACAGTGGCTACCATGCTTCGGGTATCTACTTCGAAGACGGGTTCAACAATGTCTACAGCAAGAGAGATTCCACTTTCGTTCGTTGTGTGCGAGACAGTAACTTTGATACTTTGACTTTTTCTACATTTTTGGAACAGCTTAAAACTTCACATAGCACTCAAAACTCTATCCTACTTTCTTCTTCTTTTTTTGCTAGTGACATACGAAAGTTTTTGGATAAGCAAGGATATGACACAGCAGCAATGGACAAAGCTAATGTACTAGAAAGTGATTTTGTACAACTTGCAGTAGATGAAGGTTATTACAATGGTATAACCAAAAATAAGCTTTCCTCTGACTCTAGCGATAACGAGTTTAAACTTTTTTTAATTAAGAAAGATGGGAAAAATTATTTTGGTACAAAAAATGAATTATTAATAAAATTATCTGAATACTCAAAAACTCCATTTGAGACTATTCAAAAACTGACACAAGAAAAATTAAATGACTATTTAATAATACCCACTATCTCTCAACCAACTCTTCCAAAACCACTTAATTTAGTCAAAGATGAATTTGAATCAAAAGTGGAATTTAAAGAGAGGATTGCAAAAGAAACAGCAAAAAGAGAATCAGAGATACAAAAACTTCAAGATGAGTTTCGCGGTAAAGTAGATGCTAGAAATCTTGAGCATGAAAATAGAAAAGCAAACATTGTAGCGAAGAAAAAAGAGTATTTATTTGACAATTTTACTTTAGTGATGGGAAATCCAATACTATCAAATCCTATTTTTGATGCAGAAACAAATACTATGTTTGTCGATGTAGCTATGAGCAATGCCCAGTGGAAGAAAAAAGTAGCAATCAAGATGGAAGATAGAAATTTGGCAAAAAACTTCAAAAATAACATTTATAATACAATTACTAGAATAACTTTTGGATATGAAAATGATGGGTTTGTGCTCCAAAATATCGAACTGGAATTTGAAGATAAAAACCTCGTAGCAACTTTAGATAAATCAGATTTTAAGCCTGAAAAAGTAGCCGTTACAATCGAAAATAAAAAAGTAGCCTTTAATGAACTCCAAAACCCAAACTTAGTAGATAAGTATCAAGTATCAGCTCTTGGTTATGGAGAATCAAACACTGCTAAAGGACTTAAATACAATAACGACTTAACACCAATGATTAAAAATCTCAAGTCTGAAAAAGTTGATAGTAAAAAATGGCTCTTTGTTGTAGCAGTTGAAAACTACGATGAAGCAGATGCAGTTACTTATGCTAAAAATAGTGCAGAAGATTTTGTAAAAGTGGCTCAAAAAAGACTCGGAATAAGTGAACGAAATACTTATGCTCTTATCGATGATAAAGCAACATCTGGAAGTATCAAAGATAGACTTGATATGATGCTTAAAAATGTCAAAGACGGCGATAGTGTTTATTTTTATTATAGTGGGCATGGGATACCAAATCCAAATGATGGAGAAGCTTATATCTTACCAAAAGATAAAATTGTGGACTATGTCGTAAGGGAAAAAGAGTTTATGGTACGAAATATCTATAAACAACTAAGCGATAGTAAGGCTTCAAAAGTTATAGCTTTTATGGATAGTTGCTTTAGTGGAAATACAGATGGGATAAGTAATATCAAAGGGGTAGCAGCTACTAGGGTAAAAACTAAAAAAGTTGAATTTGATAAAGATAAAATGGTAGTACTGACAGCTGGAACAGCAAATCAATTTTCAAATATGTACAAAGAAAAAGGTCATAGACTTTTTAGCTACTTCCTTACAAAAGCAATGATTGAGCGACCAAACTTAGATGTGGATAGTATCTATAAATCTATAGCAGTTGATGTTAAAGATGAAAGTTTTAAAATGGGTGATTTAAAAGTGCAAGAGCCTCAAATGGAAGGAAATAATAAAATTGAACTCTAAAATAATCCTCTCAACTCTTTTATTAGTAGCAACTAACCTACTTGCCACTCCCGATTGGTATCGCAAGCCTACTTCAAATGAATCAAATACCTATATAGGATATGGAAGTGGAAGTAGTGAAAATGAAGCAAAACAAAACGCCCTTTTGGATATCTCAGGACAAATCTCTACTGTTGTAAAAAGTGAATACAAAGGGGATAAAAAACTTATTGATGGTATCTATACAAAAGATATAACCGAACAAACCTCTCAAAAAACAAACTCTAGTTTGAGCGACTTTGAAATTCTAAAAGTTGAAAACTCTGATTTGTGGTATGTGGCTATCAAATATGAAAATAGGGCTTCGATTGATAAATTTATCCAAAAAATAAAAGCACTTCCAACTCTAAAAAACACTACCCCAAAAAAACAAAACAGTTTTTTATCTCAAACACTAATAGGAAAAGAACTACAATCTACTCTTGGATTTGAGCTTGACTTTAAACTCTTTAGAAAAGATACTCTTTGGTATATCAAATATGAAGATACCCTCCAAGTCCTTAGTAAAAAAGATTTTGAAAAGTTTTTTGTAACAACTCAAAATCCAAACTTAACACTCACTACAAATAAGAAAAACAATATCCTAAAAGATAAAGAACCATACCACTTTATAATAGATTCTAAACAAGATGGTTATGTGACTTTACTTGATACTTATGAAGATGGAACAGTAGGGATAATCGCTAAAAATCTTAAAATCTCAAAAGATAAAAAGATTCAGTTTCCAGATGAAAAAAGTGATATCCTCTTTGAAGCAAGTATATTAGAAGAGGGAAAAGATACTTTTGATTTATATACTCTCATTTACAGTAAAAAACCACTTATTTTAGATAGATTTGCTATGAGTGAGAGTGAACTTATCAAAGATGAAAGATACAAAAACTTTGATGAACTTATAGAGCTTTTGGATGGGAAAGTTTATACTACTTTAAAAGTGGTGACGAAAGCAAAGTAAAAATTCAATGATGTTTTGGTGTTGTGATAGTAAACTCAAATTCTATGTAACGGACATTTTCCAACCAAACATCAACAAACCCCTTATTTAAGGGATCTATTTAAAAAAAATTCTATTTTTCGTAACTACAGCTTATAAATTACCTTAAATTCTTGATGGGAGTTTGAAATTCATAATTTTAAATAACTTTAACAAT
>CAMCYD010000082.1 GCA_945883785.1 Helicobacter pylori PMSS1 | reverse complement strand
TTTGGTCGTCAAGTATAAAAATTTGTGAAATGTATTTTTAAAATGTTACTTTTATGCAATTAAGTACCTCTAGCTTGGGAATTTATATCAAACTAAAGGCTATTTTTCTTGCTCCTATTCTCCTGAGTTGGAGCATTTTGTGTTTGTGTTTGCATGCGTTCCCACTCGGGAGAGTGGGAACGAGGAAAAGATTTTGAATTTGCAAGTGGCTCTTTAGTATACATTTATTGTTTTAAATGTATAGTTAGTTGGAGACACTTGGTGGTCTTAAAAATATAACGAATGAATTAAAAGGATAACAAAATGGAAAATCTATTTATTTTAAATCAACAACCTTACAATGGTACAGATATTATTTGGAATGCTTTGCGACTTGCCACAACCTTACATAAAAAAGGGGAAGTGGTCAAAATATTTTTAATGAATGATGCTGTTGATTTGGCGAGAGATACGACCAAAAAACCAGATTTTTATGAATTTGATTTGGTTTCAATGCTGAAAAAACTCTATCTTGATGGGGTGGAACTTAAAGTGTGTGGTACTTGTATGGCGAGGTGTGGACTGAATAAAAATCAACCTTATTTTAGTGAAGATATCAAAGGGACGATGGATGATTTGGCAAATTGGGTTATACAATCACAAAAAGTATTGACTTTTTAATGGGTTTCATAGCATACGATAAGTTCCAAAAAGCAGTTGAGCTTTTTGATAATGTTTACAAAGCAGATAAAAATAGTATCAAAAAAAGATATCTAGAACTTTCAAAACTCCACCATCCTGATACACAAAATGGAGATACAGAAAAATTTCAAGAGATAAATGATGCTTATAAATTGCTCTTAGAGTATATTGAAAATTACCGATTTAGTTTTACAAAAGAGGAGTTTGAAGAGCAGTACCCTTTTTCTGGGAATCCCTCAAAAGATTGGTTTTATAGTGTCTAAAATCCTCTTAAATTATTTGAATTTTTTATTGTTTGATTTGGTGTAGCTATTCCAAAACAAATTTTTTTCATACCATTTTTAGTCCTTGAAATATCCTTGATATTTGAAAATTAATGCTTGTTGTTGTATAATCGACAATATGAGGCAAACCCGATGGTTAAGCTTATTGTAAGTAATTTAAGAATAAAGAAATAGGAGTTAAAATGGGTTTAGGTGTAGGAATAGTAGGTCTTCCAAATGTTGGTAAAAGTACGACTTTTAATGCTTTGACAAAAGCACAAAATGCGGAGGCAGCAAACTATCCATTTTGTACGATAGAGCCAAATAAAGCTATTGTGCCAGTTCCAGATAAAAGATTGACAGCGTTAGCTAAAATAGTAAATCCTGATAAAATTCAACATTCAACTATTGATTTTGTTGATATTGCTGGACTTGTAAGAGGTGCTAGTAAGGGTGAAGGTCTTGGAAATCAGTTTCTTTCAAATATTAGAGAAGTTGAAGTGATACTTCATATGGTGAGATGTTTTGAGGATGGAAATGTTGTTCATGTCGAGGGCGATGTAAATCCTTTGCGAGATATAGAAATCATCGAAACAGAGCTTATTTATGCGGATATCACTCAGCTTGAAAAGAAAATTGATAGATTGAAAAAAGGGGCAAAAACTGACAAAAAGGCTGCTGCTGCACTTATTATAGCCGAAGAGTTGGCTATACATCTCGATGAGCTTAAACCTGTAAAATCATTTCACAATAGAGATGATGAATATTTTCTTGCGTTAGATAAAGAGATGAGATTTCTTTCAAACAAAGAGGTTATTTTTGGTACAAATGTTGATGAAAATAGTTTAAGTGATGGAAATCAATATGTGGATATTGTAAAAGAATATGCATCAACTGTTGGTAGTGATGTCGTCATTCTTTGTGCAAAAATTGAAGAAGAACTTATCGGAATGGACGAGGATGAAGCAAAAGAGATGTTAAGTGAGCTTGGTGCCGAAGAATCAGGACTAGAAAAAATCATCCATATCGCTTTTGATAAACTCGGGCTCCAGAGCTATTTTACTGCTGGAAAAGTAGAAGTGCGAGCTTGGACGATACGAAAAAATACCAAAGCACCTCAAGCAGCTGCGGTCATCCATAATGATTTTGAAAAAGGATTTATTAAAGCTGAAGTGATAAGTTATGAAGATTTTATAACTCTTGGTGGAGAGGCGAAATGCAAAGAAGCTGGAAAATTAAGACTCGAAGGCAAAGAGTATGTGGTGCAAGATGGAGATATTATGCACTTCAGATTTAATGTATAACTATTAATATCTTATAAAACAACACAAAAGATGCAAACAATCATAAATAAACTTGACCTTGAAGACTATATAAATAGTCTTAAGGGGCATTTTGCAAGGGAAAAATCTATTGTTTTGCAAGGGGATATCAATATCCACTCAAAGCTCATAGATGAAATATCTTTGTATAATTTTAATCCCCCTAAAAAAACGAACGATATAGCAAAACAAATTAATCATCTTAAAAAACAAGGTTCTTTGAAACTATACGAAATCTATGAATTTGTCAAAATTGTGGAGTATTTTAAATATATAAAAAGATTTACTTTGGAAAATAGGCTCAAAGAGTGGATTGATAAGATTATTGTTCCAAAACAGATAGATGATTTGGTTTTTAAATTTGATGATGATGGCAATCTTAAAATAGGTGAAAATGAAGATTTTGATAGAGTAAATGAAAATATTTATAAAAATAAAGTTCATATCAAAGAGACGATTCAACGAGCTATGAATAGTCAAAAATTACAGCCTTATCTAGTTGACCACCAAGTGCACTTAGTCCATGGACAACAGTCTATTATGGTGCGAGGTGGATTTAATCATATCTTAAAAGCAAAAGTTATCGAGAGAAGTAATAGCGGATTTTTTTATGTTGTTCCTGATAATGTGCGAGAGTTGAAAGAAAAACAAGATGATTTACTAGAATTAAAAGAGGAGATAGTTCAGAAAATTTGCAAAGAATTTTCAAATATTTTAAATTCCCATATACTTTTTATGGCTTTTTTAGACAAAGAATTTGATAGATTTGACCACTATTTAGCTAGGGTACTGTTCGCTAAAATAGGGGATAAAAACTTTATACTTCCAAGCCAAAATAAAAAAGTTCAAAAACTTGTCGAATTTACTCATCCAGCACTTAAAAATGGGAAGTCTGTCACGATAGACTTTAGCAAATCTGTAATACTAATAACGGGGGTTAATGCAGGTGGAAAAACAATGTTACTTAAGTCAATCTTGAGTGCTGTTTTTCTCTCAAAGTACTTAATTCCTTACAATGCCCATCAAAGTACAAAAGTAGGGCATTATAAAGATATTTTGGCAATTTTAGATGACCCTCAAAGTGTGAAAAATGATATCTCAACATTTGCTGGAAGAATGGTCGAATTTAGTCATTTATTTACTAAAGATAATGCGATAGTTGGGGTTGATGAGATTGAACTAGGAACAGATAGTGATGAAGCTGCTAGTTTATTTAAGGTTATCATTGAAAAACTAATGAAAAAAGAGATGAAGATTATCATCACAACTCACCATAAAAGGCTCGCTTCTTTGCTTTCTGTTCATGAAGATGTGGAGCTTATCGCGGCACTCTATGATGAAGCCAACAGAAGACCAACTTATGATTTTTTAAATGGTACGATTGGGATGAGTTATGCTTTTGAAACAGCATTGCGGTATGGTATTCCAAATGATGTTGTAAATGAGGCAAAAGAGGTTTATGGGGATGATAAGGATAAATTGAGCAATCTCATAGCAAAAAGTAGCTCTTTGGAGCTTGAATACAAGCGAAAAATCAAAGAGCTTGATGAAAAAATAGAAAATAATGAAAGGCTCAAAAGAAATCTCAATGACCAAAAAGAAGCACTAGATAATCTTATTTATGAAGAAAAATCAAAGCTTCATAAAGAATACAAAGATGTCAAAGAGGAAGCACAACAAGCAATTAAAGCAAAAATGTATCAAGAATCTCATAGACATCTCAATATTGCTCATCAAAAAGTAGCCAAAATAGAAGTGCAAAAGGTTGAAGAGAAAAAAGAGTTTAAGATGGGTGATAGGGTAAAATACAATAATACAAAGGGAGTTGTATTGTCTTTAAGGGGAGATAAGGCTTATATAGAAACAGATGAGGGGATAAAACTTCATATTTCTATGAGCAGTTTAAAGCCAAGCGGAAATCCAATTACAGTGAAGCAAAAAATAAGAGTAGATATTGAAAAACCGAAAACAGGAAGTATTAAAATAGACCTTCACGGACAAAGAGCGGATGAAGCAATAGAAAATCTTGATAAGTTTTTGAGTGATTGCTTGATAAATGGTTTTCAAGAAGTACTTGTATACCACGGAATAGGGACTGGAAAGCTTTCTTATGCTGTGAAGAAGTTTTTGGACACTCATCCAAGAGTGACAGATTATAGCGATGCACTACCAAATCAAGGTGGATTTGGAGCTAAGGTTGTAAGGCTTTAGTTCTTTTATTTTCAATCAAGGTACAGTTTTCAAAATAATCTAAACCGCACCTACTCAAAAGTTAGTTTCTTTTTAAACCAGCTTCACTATAAACATTTCGTGGGTTCCAAAGAATCCAACCAGCACTTCCAAAATGTTCACTTGCTTTAATCTGTTCACTTATCTCCCTTGCTCCATAAATTCTTCTATCAAAAGCATAATCTCTAAAAGCTTGTAGCCAAGGACGATAGGAGAGGGAAGAACCTTTTGATTTTTCTAAAGCTTTATCAAGGGAAAGCTTTACTATTTCATAGTTTGCAATGACAGGATTTCTGTACCCTGGTATTCCATTGTTAAAACCGCTAGGATAAAGCATAGGGCAAAGATAATCGACATAAGGTAAGAGTTTATCAACCCTTTGTCCTATCTCAAGGTCAGCATTGTGCCAACTTACATATCCAAAAATATCAGCTGAGATAAAAACATTGTAAAGGGCAAGTTTTTTTCTAGCACTTTCTAAAAATCCACTTATTGCTTTTACTCTTTCCTCTTCTGTGTTTGCAACGGAAAATTTGATTCCTTTTCTATCTGGAAATCGTACATAGTCAAATTGCACTTCATCAAAACCACTTATTGCAGCTTCTTCGGCAATAGAAATCGCATAATCCCACGAAGCTCGGACGGAAGCATCTATCCAGTACAATCCCTCTTTGTCTTTAAAAAGTTTCCCTTCCGTTGTTTTGACACTCCATTGAGGATACGCCGTTACAAGTGGAGTGTCTTTGAAAGTTACAATTCGTGCGATGGTATAAATACCTTCTTTTTTAAGTTCTCTTATAAATTTTGGCAAATCTTTGAATAAAATAACATCTTGAGCCCCAATTTGATTTGCTATAGGATTATTGACTTTGAAAGCGATTTGACCTCTATCCATTTTTATATCTATCACAAGAGCATTGATTTGGGTATTTTTTATGAGTTCTTTTGCGTTAGACATTATTTGACCATTTGTAGCTCCAAAACTTGAGAGATAGAGTGCTTTTGGAGTGAGAGGATTGAGATACATTTTCCCGCCACTTCTATAAAACTTTCTATCATACCCAATAGCACGAATACCTATAATTTGGGTATTTGGAACATTAAATGAACCATTCTCGTCAGTTTTGTATTCATTTTTACCTGAAATAACTATTGCATTTTGTATAGGTTTTTTAGTGCTATTATCATATACAGTTCCAGTTACGAAAGCAAATGCAAAAGAACTACAAAGTGTTAAAAGTAAAAGTTGTTTCATTTTTTGAGCTTTGCTTGTTCAAGTTCCCAGTACTCCATATCAAAACTATCTTCTAATCCTATACTTTGATAGCCACCAAGTGCATCAGCTCGTAAAACAGCCATCATTGTATGACTTACAATATCTTTTATAATATCCGCTTCTTTTTCATTTCTACCAAAACTCATCACCCCAAAATCTTGAATAACAGCATAATTTGGTGCAGGATTTAGCATAATTTCATCACTACTCATCGCATCAAAATAATCACAATAAGCCGTTTTATATGCTTCAATAGCTATTTGCATATCGTTAATATCATCATTTGCTTGAAGGAGCAATGGTTCTCTTTTTGTTCTGATAATATGTTCTGGTGTCAAAACGCCTCTTGTGAGTTTTTCTTTTGGAAGAGTTGCATAATACAATGCCACTGAGGAGTTATCTGCGCTACAAACTACTTCAAAACCTTTTTCGATAGTTAGAATTTTTTGTAGTGTTTGTACATCAAACTCCTTTTGTTTAACAGTTTCTAGAGTAATTTTAGAATTTTTTTCTAAAAAATCTTCAGCTAAACTAACAGCTTCTATCATTTTATCATACGATTTTTTTGCATCCTCATCAAAAGTGAAAATCCCATGGTTATGAAGTATTATCCCATCACATTTTGACCAATCAAAATCTTTTGTAAATTCATAAATTGTTTGAGCCAATATAAATCCTGGCATCACATAAGGAATAATCAAGAAATTTGGAAATATCTTTTTTATCAGTTTTATACCATGTTCACTATTTGAGATAGTTACAACAGCGTCCGCATGAGTATGGTCAACAAATTTAAAAGGAATAATCGCATGAAGTATCGCTTCAACCGATGGATTTGGTGCCGCCGCATCAATCATAGCTTCTTTTTGAAGTCGAACCATATCATTATCACTCAAAACTTCTAAGTTCGCCATTCCTTGCAAAGCTTCTAGTTTTACAGGGGCAAAACCCTCTTTTTTGATGCTTACCAAATCCCAACCACTTCCTTTGACAAAAAGGATATTTTCACCATCTACTATACTTTTAACCGAGGTATTTCCACCACCATGAAGTACAAGTTCGTCATTTCTTCCCAAGAGATTTGAGGTATAAACTCTTTTTTCCAAATCAGTTGTAAATTTTTTTGCTTCATTATCGTCCCAAAGATTTTTCACACTAAAACTTCTAATTCATTCGTGTATTTTTCATCACAAAATGGCTCATATGATGTTTTATAGATTTTATAGTGTGGACTTGCTTTGTGCCCATCAAGTGCAACTTCATCCAGCCATGTTTCTACAGCCATAAATTTTTTTTTATTTTCTTCATATTGGAAGATTTCATAAAATAAACAGCCATTTTCAGCCTTGCTTGGTTTGACCATCGCACTTAAAAGTTCTTTCATTTTATCTTCACAACCATCTTTTGCTATAAATGTTACTCGTTTTGTTATCGTCATTTTGGCTCCTAATGTTTTATTTTGCTGATTCGTGTATAAATAATTTTGCAATGAGATGATGGTCTTTATCTCTTTCTATTTTTAATTCACAACCCAACGAGCTTTTTAAAGAGACAAGTGCACCTTCGATAGTTTGTAAAACATGCCAATATTTTTCTTGAAAAGGGGCATCAATTTCCCTAATATGTTCTTTTTTTATCACATCAACAATCTCTTTTATACAATGCATATAGTACATCTTATTGACAGCTCTTTGAAGTCGGTACTCTTTCATAATTTTATAATTATTTAAAAAAATCTCTTTATTAAGAGGATTCATATGCTCTCTATGTTCGATATGAGCGATCTCATCATCAAGATGTTTTGCGTAAGCTTCTTTTTCTTCTATGACTGATGTTTCAAGTGTAGGTTCATAATGAAGCATAGTATCAAGCATCTCTATATCACTAAGTGGTTTTTGGGATACATTATATGAATAAGTCTTATCTTCTTGTGAATTTCTATCTAAAGCGATTAAAATTTGTACAGCAACTGATAAATAGACATACTTATCTTCTTTCCCTGTTTTAAATGTCACACCGTGTTCTGATATTTCAGGTCTTGGACCAACATATTTTATTTTCATTGTAGCTCCTTTGAAGAATTTTTAAAAGTGTACCATTATTTGATAAAAGGGAGTAATTTTTCAATGCAAAGACCCATCGCAGTTGATTCATATCCTTCGACATTTTTGATATAGGGTTTGCAAAATCCTTCCACCATAATAGCACCAGCTTTCCCCATGCATTCTCCACTATCTATATATTTATCAATCTCTTCTTTGACAAAAGTGGAAAACTCATAAGTTGTCGTTGAGATATCAAAAAGATATGTGCTATGTGATTTAAAAATCATACAACTTACAACAGATGTTTTGTTTCCGCTTTGTAACTCAATCATATCTCTTGCATCATCTTTATCTTTCGCTTTTCGAAGTAATTTCCCTTCACAAACAACAACACTATCAGCAACCAAAAGGGGCATATCTTCACAACCATATTTTTGGTATAGTTCATCAAATTTTCCTTGTGTTGCAATTTTTACAAATTCTATGGGGTCTGTTGTTAAAATACTATCTTCATCAAAAGTACCACCATTTTGGATAAAAGGGATATTGTGTGACTTTAAAATAAAAGCACGAGTAGGGGAATTTGAACCAAGTCGTATCATTTGAACTCTTTTTTTTTGATTTTTATTTGGTTACTTTATGGAAACCAAATTTATTTTAGCTAAAAAATATTAATAATCTTTTAGCTAAAATACTCTCTATGAAAAATATTACCAAAAATCAACAACAAATACTACCAAGTCCAGCATATGTGTGTGAAGAGTCTCTTCTTTTAAACAATCTCAAACTTCTAAAATATGTCCAAGATGAAGCGGATGTAAGCATCCTTTTAGCACTCAAAGGATTTTCACTCAAAAGTTCATTTGATCTTTGTAGAGAATATCTCAAAGGGTGTTGTGCTAGTGGATTAAATGAAGCATTACTCGCGTATGAAGAATTCAAAGGGGAAGTGCATACTTACAGCCCAGCTTTTAAACCAAATGAATTTCCAAAAATAACAGAGATTTCAAATCATATTGTTTTTAACTCATTTGCTCAACTTGACCTGTATAAAAATGATGTGAAACCTCATAACTCTTTGGGTCTGAGAATAAATCCAGAATACAGTAGTGTTGAAGTCGATTTGTACAATCCTTGTGGAGTGTATAGTCGTCTTGGGATTACAAAAAAAGAGTTTTTAAAAGGATTGGAAAAATATCCTGATAGCTTAAAATGTATAAGTGGATTTCATTTTCATGCACTTTGTGAGCAAAATTTTGATGTCCTTGAAGCTGTATTTGCTACATTTGAAGAAAATTTTAGTGAATACTTTGGCGATTTGAAATGGCTTAATTTTGGTGGTGGACATCATATTACGAGAAAAGATTATGATGTTGCTGGACTTATAGCGTTTTTACAAGGGATAAGAAAAAAATATCCTCATCTTAAAATTTATCTTGAACCGGGGGAAGCAGTAGGTTGGCAAACTGGATATTTAGAGGGTACAGTTTTGGATATCGTCCATAATGGTATTGAAATCGCCATACTTGATACAAGTGCTGAATGCCATATGCCAGATACCCTTGCGATGCCTTACAAAGCTGAGATAAGAGGTGCTTCAAAAGATGCAACTGAAAAAAAATACACTTATAGATTAGGTGGGAATACTTGTTTAGCTGGTGATATTATTGGGGATTATAGTTTTGATGAACCTTTAAAAGTAGGGGATAAAATTATTTTTGAGGATATGATTCATTATACAATGGTGAAAACAACCACTTTTAATGGGGTAAACTTACCATCAATTGTGATAAAAAGATGTGATGGTAGCTATGAAATTGTGACTAATTTTGGCTACAATGATTTTAAAAGTAGAATTTAAAGGATATAACATGGGAAATGATAAAATGATAATGGACAGAAAGTTAATTTCTGGTGAGTTTAAAGATAGAGATGAAATCGATACATCAGAAGCTATAAAACACGATGCAGAGCATAAAGATAGAAAACGAAAAGAGATGAAAGAGAAAAATGGAAAAATTCAAATTTGGGTCAAAAAAGAGACACTTGATTATGAAAGAGAACTTACTCTTTTTCAAATCGAGCTTTTAAAACTTCAAAATCATATTAAAGAAACAGGTGAAAAAATCCTTATGTTATTTGAAGGAAGAGATGCAGCTGGAAAAGGTGGTACGATAAAAAGAATCACTGAACATCTAAATCCAAGGGGTGCAAGAGTTGTTGCACTAGAAAAACCAAGTGATATCCAAAAAACTCAATGGTATTTTCAAAGATATATATCACATCTTCCAAGTGCTGGAGAGATAGTGATATTTGATAGAAGTTGGTATAACCGTGGTGGGGTTGAGCCTGTTATGGGGTTTTGTACATCTGAAGAACATCATGAATTTTTGAGAGAGGTTCCAGAGTTTGAAAAAATGCTTGTAAATTCTGGTATAAAACTTTTCAAATTTTATTTTTCCGTTTCAAAAGATGAGCAAAAAAAGAGATTTGAAGAGAGAAAAATAGACCCTCTTAAACAATATAAACTTAGCCCAGTAGATGAATTAGCACAAGATTTATGGGATAAATATACAGTTGCAAAATACTCAATGTTGATGGCTTCTCACGCTGATGTTACCCCTTGGACAATAGTGAGAAGTGATGATAAGAAAAAAGCTCGAATTGAAACAATGAAATATATCCTTAGGCATTTTGATTATAAGAAAAAAAACAAAGAGATGAATCTTAAAAAAGATAAAAAAATAATCATAAATGGTGCTGATGAGATTGTGATTATGGAACAAGAAAATACTTTTAAGAAAGGAAATTAAGAAGATGAATTTGAAAGATTTTGATAAGACGGAGATTGCTGGACTTTATATATCAAAAGAGGAACACCCATCTTATGGTAAAAAATATGTCGCAAGATTTCAACAAGATACAAAGCGATATGTAAAAGTTTTAGGATATACAAAAATAGACCATCTTGATGATAAAAAAGCTTCAAAATTATTAGATACTTATAAAAAAAGTATTGAGAGTGGCAGTAAAATAAGCAATAAATCAATCACTGTAAAGAAAGTTGCAAAAAAAACGGTAAAAAAAGAAATAGTAAGTAAAAAATCTGAACCGAAAGTAGCTTTTGCAAAATTGGAAACTGAAGAATGCCAAATTTTAAAAAATCTAGTTGGGGATTATAAAAAGATTGACCCATTTGTTTTGGAAAAAGGGATTCAAAAGATTTATGATTACGAAGAGATGAAAGAATATCAAATAGAACTTATTAAACTTCAAAAACATCTTGAAAAAACGAAAAAGAAGATGATAATTCTTTTTGAAGGGAGAGATGCAAGTGGTAAAGGTGGAGCGATTCGACGAATTACAAGATATATGAATAGTAGACATTATAGAGTTGTAGCACTTGGCAAACCAACTGATACTCAAAGAAATCAATGGTTTTTTCAAAAGTATATTGAACATTTCCCAACAGGTGGCGAGATAGTTCTTTTTGATAGAAGTTGGTACAATCGTGCGATGGTTGAGCCTGTATTTGGTTTTTGCACACCTGAACAGTATGAGATTTTTATGGAAGATGTTGTAAATTTTGAGCATGATTTGGTGAGACAAGATGTAATTCTTATCAAACTTTATTTTAGTGTTTCAAAAGCAGAGCAACTAGCACGATTTCAAAGTCGAAAAGAGTGTGAACTCAAACAATGGAAACTGAGTGAAGTTGACCTTCAAGCTCAAGATTTATGGGATGAATTTAGTGAAAAAAAATATGAAATGCTGAGAAGAACAAATTCAAAATCTGCTCCTTGGCATATAGTGAGAAGTGACAACAAACACAAAGCGAGAATTGAAGCGGTTAAAATAATTTTAAATAGTATCGATTATGATAAACGAAACTATGCTCTTAATTTTGAAGCTGACGAAGAATTTAACATCAGTGTTTCAAAAGAACTTTCACGAATGAGAAAAAACAACGACTATTAGAAAATGTTGTTTTCTCTTGAGCCACTTGCAAATTCAAAGATTTCGAGTATGAATAGTAGCAATTATTAGATTTTCACTTTAAAAATCACTATTTACTCCCTGTAAATGGTTATTTTTAAAGGGGAAAGATGATGATTGAAACTGTTTATAATCATTTATTTGAATTTGCAAGTGGCTCTATTTATAAATTTCA
>CAMCYD010000081.1 GCA_945883785.1 Helicobacter pylori PMSS1 | reverse complement strand
AAATAAGATACAATTAAAACTATGATAAATCTAAATTATATTAATGAATGATTGGAAAGAAATATGAATCCTTTTATGTATCAAAACTTTTGTAGTGATAGTTTCTTTTGTCCACCAACAAAAACAATAAATAAGCTAGAAAATATGCTGAAAGAAGATACAAATATTCTTATTTCTTCTGCAGTACGATATGGAAAAACATCTTTGGTTCAACATTATTTCACTAACATTATCAATAAAAATCATTATGCAACATTTTATTTCGATTTTTTCAATACAAATAATTATATTGATTTTGTAAAAATTATTTATAAACAAATTGCTCAATCCTTGCCGTATGACTACAATATGACACTTCAAGTTTTAAAAGAACTTTTTACTGTAGTTCGCTTTACTGCTGTTATTGATCAAAATGGTATATTGGAATTTACTCCAAATCTTAATTCTTACAATCTTGATGAGCTTATCCATGATATTTACAAAGGTTTGATAAAATTATCATTAAAAAGTAACAAAAAGATTGTATTGGCATTTGATGAATTTCAACAAATTCTAGCAATAGAAGATAATAACATAAAAAAAATATTCAAAAAATACCTAGAGCAATATCATGAGATAAGATATATTTTCATTGGCTCAAAAAAATATCTTATGGAGGAGACTTTCTTTGCTAAAACATCTTTATTGTACAATCAAGCACAAAAACTTGAATTTAATTCAGTAAGCAGGGATGAGTTCTTTCTCTTTTTAAATAGTAAATTTGATAACAATCTTCCCTCGGTACTTTTCAATAAAATGTATAAAAAAACTAAAGGCAATATGGGATTGATGCAGGAAGTTTGCTATCACTTGTATTATTATAAAAGATTAGAAAATACTAGTATACAAATTAGCGAACTTGACTTAGAAATGGTTTGCAACAGACTTTTAAGCAGTAAAAGTGAATATTATAAATTATTATTAAATAGACTAAGTAGTCCTCATAAGATAGCCATAAAAGCAGTTATTATTTCAGGCGGTTATGAACTTTATACAAAAAATAATTTATTCAAACTCCAAGCTACAAAATCATCATTAAATACAGCAATCAAATATTTGTACAAAGATGAATTGATTGATAAAGATGAAAATAATCGTTATTTTATTGTTGATAGATGTTTTGAGCTTTGGTATCATAATATTCTCTTACAATCTAATATAAATTGATACCAAATAAAACAAAAACTATAGAGCCACTTGCAAATTCAAACAAATGACTATAAACAGTTTCAATCATCATCTTTCCCCTTTAAAAATAACCATTTGTATGGAGCAAAAAGTGATTTTTAAAGTGAAAATCTAATAATTGCTACTATTCATACTCAAAATCTTTGAATTTGCAAGTGGCTCTATACCTATAAAATGCTAGAATACAAAAATATATAAAAGAGGTTATAAGTACTAATCTATAGCCTCTTTGTGGGGGATTTATTTATTTGGAGGGCTTGAATGCTAAAAGCTATTTTTCTTTTTTTTTCACTATGTGTGTATGCATTTGCGACAGATGATTTTTACTACAATGGAGATAAAAAAATACCGCTAGAAAAAATCACACAAGAAACAAATAACAACTTAAGAGAAGTTTCAAATGCAACTTACTACAAAACACAAAACAATATGACACTTGGTGTAACTGACGAGATTATCTTAAAATTAAAAGATAAAAATATGCTTGCATATCTTTCGAGTAGATACAATTTCATAGTTATTGAAGAGCTTTTTCCAAACATGTATCTTATAAAAGCTCCAAACAAAGATGAAACATTACCCATGGCAAATCAACTTCATCTTGAAGAAAGTGTGAGTTATGCTTCACCAAATTTTCTAAAAACTATCAATAAAAGATAAAAATTGATGAGATATTCTCTTTTTATTATTTTTATTATTTTATTTTCAACTGGATGCGGACAAACGAATACAACCAAACTTATCAACGATGTTAATGATACTAATGATACAACAACAGATACTTCAAATATCCCCCCTACTTTTTTTGGTGGACTTGTAAATGAACAATGGTATCTTGCAAAAGATACAACATTTTATAATCTTCATGAAATAGATAATGATGCACATATTCATCCAACAAGTACAACCTACCAAACTTACACAGGCAAAGGGGTAAAAGTAGCTATTATTGATGATGGTTTTGATATCAATCATCCTGAGATAAAAGATAAAATCATAGCAACTTCCTATGTGAAAGATAATGGAACAATAATCAGTGATGTATCTCAAAGCAATACAAATGAATACCATGGTACTGCGGTAACTGGAATAATTGCTAGTAAAGATGATGGAATTGGAACAAGAGGTGTAGCTCCTGATAGTTCGCTTATCCTTATCAAAATGGCTTCACAACTTTCAGATACGAATATTATCAAAATGTTTCAAGAAGCTATCGATGCTGGGGCAGATGTGATAAATTGTAGCTGGGGAACTGGGACCGTTTCTCAAACCGTAAGAGATTATATCAACGATATTTCAAGAACAGCTCGTAATGAAAAAGGTGTTGTCATAGTATTTGCTTCAGGAAATGATGATAAAGAGATAGGAGAGGATGAAGCCGGGATAGAAAATGTGATAGGTGTTGGGGCAACTGATGGGGATAATTTACGAACTTCATACAGCAATTATGGGGTGCTTTTGGATATCGTAGCTCCTGGAGGATATTATGACGGCATCGCTACAATTGACCCACTTGGAACAAATGGTGCATCAAGTGATGAGTACAATCGATACAATCAAATCGAAGATGGAGTTGATGTTAGTTTTATTGGGACTTCAGCATCAGCTCCAATTATCACAGGTGCAATCGCCCTTTTGTTGGAAAAAAATTCAAATCTTACACGCGAAGAAGTGCAAGAAAAACTTAAAATTTCAACCGATACGATAGGACAAAATACCCCCTATCTCTACGATATGGTAAGCTCAAATTCACCAACACCAACAATAAGTGGGATATATGGAACAAAAAAACTTTCCACTTTCAAAGTGAAGCTTACATCAAATAGCACAAATCTAACTTACGGTCCATATAGTGTCACTTCAGGTCTCAATAATACTTGGAGTAGTCAGGTTGCAAACAATTTACCAAATGGAAACTACATAATTGAGTTAGTTGATAACGATGGAGCAACTATTTGGGCAACGGATGATAGCTTTACTGTTGATACTTCACTTTCATTTTCAACAATAAATACTCAAAAATTAAAGAGTAATTATTATGGTTATGGTAAAATAAATCTTTCAAAATTACTACAGTAATAAATTATTTAAAAAAAAGGAAAACAAAAACAAATGAAAAAAATCGTATTTTTATCACTTTTCACATGCGTAACACTCTTTGCAGGTGAACCAACTATGGTTGATGTTGCGGCAAAGAAAATAACAGAAGTTGTCAATAATGTCAAAAAAACAGCTTCAGAATTTCAAAATAAAATAGCTATCAAAACAAAAGAAGTTGCTCACAAAGGTCAAAGTATCGCCATGGACAAAACGATTATCAATGGTATCAATGCAACTCTTGATAAAAAATATATTGAAGTAAAATATCTTAAAAAAAATACAAAAACAAATGTTATCACGATGGTGATGTATCTTAATGGTGAAAAAAAATATCTAGGCGTGACTTTAAAAGATTTTAAATGGGGTTATTCAAAAGATGAAGAACATATTATTTTAGAAAAAATAAATGTTTCATTAAGTATCCCATGGATTGATTATTTGGTGCATGATTCTTTAAAAAGAGATGGATATATAGTACTTCCAAACTATCTTAGTATTGCTGACTTCTTAGAAACTATCAAACCAGCAACAAAAACAACCTATACAAATATAGCTTCAAAACCTTTCAATCCATTGGCTTATAATTTTGATACAAAACAATTTGATATAAAAACATTTGTGCTCAAAAATAAAATAATGAAAGCAGATGTCAAACTGGGTGGAAGTGAAAATCTTAAATTTGAAGTGACAAATTTTGATGTATTTACAGCAAATAAAAGAAAATTTATCGTGCTAAAAAACATCAATTTTAAATATGCTTCAAAACCATGGCTTTCTTATATCATCAAATCGTGGAATAACTCTTTGAAATTTGATTTTGATAAAGATTTCTATGAAATACTTGCTGGCGGAAATTACGAACACAAACAAGCCACACCTGCCAAAGCTGAAAAGAAAGAGTCAAAGAAAGAGTCAAAAAAAGAGTCAAAAAAAGTGAAAAAACAAACTCAAAAAGCAAAATAATCACAAGAGATTTCTCTCTTGTGATTATTTTGTTAAGTAGTTGCCACTGCTTAACACTCATCAATGACAACTTGGTTGTTTCTCATCGCTATTTTTATTTAAACTCTCATTATCTATTTTTTTACAAAATTTCTCTTTATACATTTTCTCATGTCCCATATCGATAGCATGTTGTGGCACAACACAATCTGCATCATAGATATCTTCTTGAACTTTTGTAGTTGTTTCCATTTTATCAGAAGCCATCATCGCAAACATATTCATTGCCATAGATTTATTTGGAGTGTTTACACTAAATTGATATAAAGATACAACAGTAAACATAAGGGTAATAACAACGATACTTTTTTGAAATCCACTAAATTGCACAATTTGTTCTTTTTCTCTTATTTCACAAACTCCACCTGGACAATTTGTCGCTTTTTCTCTCAAAATAAGATTGTACAACTTACACCCAAGACAAATCGAAAATGCCGATTCACTAAAAAGAAGCACCAAGCAAAGAACACAAATCACAATCTTAATAGGGCTCATCTGAGGGTCAATCACCAAAAGATAAAACATCGGCAAAGAAAGTGCCAATCCAATTGACCAAGCGAACCTTTTTTGCTGTGCTCCTACATATTCTGGAGTTTGATTTTGGATAAAAACTCTCCCCATAAGCATACTTGGTGATAATTTGGGATTGATAACTCGTATCAAAAAATCTACCATAAAAAATACAACAAAATATTTTGTAAAAATAAAATTACCCAACATAAAACTATTTAAAAAACTTAAAATTCCAAAGGCAAAAAGTATCCCAGCTGCTGCCCTTGCTTCCCTTTCATTTATCACCAAAACATCATACCCATCCACTTTATAACCATACTGCATATTTTTCTCCATTGTAAATTTAAGGGATGGTATGCTTTTTATGTGTAGCATATGTGTAATAATGTAATTATGGGAATCTATAGACTTATGAGCCACTTGCAAATTCAAAGATTTTGAGTATGAATAGTAACAATTATTAGATTTTCACTTTAAAAATCACTATTTACTCCCTGTAAATGGTTATTTTTAAAGTGAAAAGATGATGATTGAAACTGTTTAAAATCATTTGTTTGAATTTGCAAGTGACTCTAAAAGATGAAAATATCAACTACCACCACAACCAAAAAACACCCACAAATAATGGAGGGATAAGCTTGGGACAGATTTATTATGCTATTGGCGAAAACAAAATATACTAAGCTACAGAATTTTAATAGATAACCATATCTAAAAACTATATAGAAAAAAACTATATAGAAATTTTATAGACATTAAGGCATAATCGCATATCTCAAATCAAAGGATATCAAATGTTTCAAAATGGAAGCCCTGTAAAAGGGAAAGATTTTATAGATAGAAAAAGGCATTTACCACTTTTCAAATCTTATCTTGACCAAAACCAACACATCATGATAAAAGCTCCAAGAAGATTTGGCAAAACATCTTTGGTAAAGCATATATTTGAGTATGAAAAAAGTTATGAGTTTATCTATATCGATATAAGACTTCATCATACTTTAGATTCTTTGAGCAATCATATACTAGACAAAGCTTACTCATTTGTAAAAATTGAAAACTTCATACGACAATCAAAAAGTTCACTTTTAAATCTACTCAAATCTATCAAAACCATCTCTATACCCGACTTGGCAGAAGTTACTATAGATATGATAAGTAAGCCAAGTGAGTCTATCGAACTTTTTATCCATGCACTTGATGTGGTTGAAAAAATAGCTCAATCAAAAGCTATCAATATCAAAGTGGTATTTGATGAGTTCCAAGATATTACAAATCTATATGATAAAAAGATACTTGAGACTCTTCGCTCTATAGCACAACATCACGAAAACATCACTTATATTTTTTTAGGAAGTATTGAGTCCATCATGACAGAGATATTTGAGAGCAAAGCATCACCGTTTTTTCACTTTGCAAGTGTGATACAACTAGAAGGGCTTGATATAGACGAACTTTACAGCTACACAATAGAACAATTTGACCAAAATAGTATCAGCTATGATAAAGATACAATCTACCAAACAATCAAATTTCTCAAAGGTCATCCAGAATATAGTGCCAAAGTGCTACAAACCTTATATATCAATGCAACACTGGAAAAAGCTCCCATAGAGACTCAATCTGCCATAAATGCTATAAGTTTTCGAGTATGTGAAAATAGAGCCTATCTTGATGAACTTATCTCAAAACTAAAAACCAAAAAACACCACTTTGAAGTGACTTACAATATAGCCAACAAAATCAAATCAAATATCGGATCAGCAACACTCTACAACACCCATGTATCACTAGAAAATATGGGAATCATCAAAAAAGTACAAAAAGGTGAATATGAGATAGTGGATATATTTTTGGAAATACTATTGCAACAAACACAAGATGCGATGGTCTCACTTGATGGGAAACTTGATATACAGCTTGAAGATAAGAAATAATGTTTGGACAAAAATTTCAAAATAAAACACTTCTTGAGCTTGTAATACAAAAACTAAAAGATGAAAATATCAACTACCACCACAACCAAAAAACATCCACAAATGATGGAGGGATAAGCTTGGGGCAGATTTATTATGCAATATCTTCTGATATTTTTAATTGCTCCTCTAAAGAGTAATTAAATTTTTCCCTCGATTATACAAAAATTAAGATTGCATCGGTTTAAAAAACTCTTCAATAGGCACATCAAAAAGTTTTGAAAGTTTCAAAAGATGGAGTAAATTAAAATGTTTTCCATGTTTGTAGTTTTCAGTATTTGCATAAAATCCAGAAGATTTTTGCCCAATCGAAAGTGCTACTTCTAATTGGCTCAATCCTTTTTCATTACGAAGTCGTTTTACATTGTAAGAAATCGTTTCGAAAAACTTTTCCGTTTCTTCTTCTGTAACGATATCTGGTATATTTAACATATTTATTCCTATAGAAAACTTTTCTATAAGTTTATTTAGTGTAGAATTTTTCAGCAATCATTCATAGAAATCATTTCTATAGAAATATTAAGGATAAAAATGAAAACTGTAAAAAATATAAAGAGCATAAGTTTAAGTTTAGCAGTAGTATCTGCTATTGGTTTAGGATTTGTTGGATGCGGTGGCGGAGGAAGTGGTGGAACTGATACCCCTGCAACTACAAGTGTCGAGGTAGAAAGGGGAAAAGTATATGATTCAATAGTTACCGATGCTACTGGTAAAGTGGCTACAAAAACAACTGGTTCAAATATTTATGTTTTTAGCGGAACACCAACATACCCAATCACAGCAACTGGTGGCTGGATAGATTTAGACGGAAATGGTGCTATGACAACAGACGATATTGAATTGGATGTAACATTAACATCGTATTCAAATGTAATCACACCAATCACAACCTATATAGCCGATGCAAATAGTGCAACAAGAGAACAAAAACTTCAAGAGCTTACACTTAGTCTTGGTACAACTAGTGAAAATCTTTTAAAAGTACCATCAAAAGGGACAAAAGATACAATAATTGCAGCGAATGCTATTTTTACAGATATCAAAGCCGTTCCGAATAGACTTCCAACAGCTTTAAATTTTACAGATATAAATTCAACACTAACAGCTCTAAAAACAACTTACAATCAAAGCTTTTCTGGACAAACAGATATGACAATTTTAGCTAAAGATTTTGAGCAGGCAGTTGTAAGTGCCAACAGTGGATTATTTACAAAATTAACAAATACTAAAATAGCAACCATAGAAGCATCGAGACCACAAACTATTCCAGTTGAAGAAAAACCAACAACTTCTTTGAATATTGACTCATTTATCGATGATACTTTTAAAACTAATAATTCTAAAAGTGAATTTGAAACAACAACAGAGTATGAAACAAGAATTAAAAATAAAATAGCTTCCATACCATCTTCAAATGTACTAGATATAAAAGCATATTCAATGAAAGATTTAGGGTATCAAGGGATAAGTAACTACTCAATGTCTTACAATGCAGGACAGTCAAAAATGCAAATCGATATACAGTTTGACAATAGAGATTCTTACGATACATCAATTTTATCAAAAGCAACTTTTCTAGGGGCAGGTTTTAATGTGTTGGCTTCAAAAACAAACTCTAGCTATGAGGCTACAAATGGATTTGGAGCAAAAGTAACAGTAGCTAAAACTGAAATTTTAAATTCTATATTTGTTTTTTCGAATATTTCATCAGCATCTCAATTTAAAATTTCTACTACAGGAGAGGCAAGTTGCACACAGGGTAGTAATTCTAAGATAACTTGCTCAGTATTTGTATCAGAGAATTCCACAGCAGCACAAAATTATGAGATAGGCTATAAATTGGATGTTCAAATATCTGAATTAAAAAGAGAAAATGATTTTAGTTTTACAAATGCTACTTATACAAGTCCATATCAAACAAATATTTGGACAGATTATTACCCTGTAAAATTTAATAGTATAGTTCTTTATAATAAAACTACAGGAAAAGAAATTGCAAAATTAAGCATTTAAATATCTCGCTCGTTTGTCCAGAATCTTTTCCTCGTCCCCAATGTCCACATTGGGGATGCATACAGAAACACAAATAATCAAAGCTATCAAATGTAGTTTTGCGTTGGCAAAAAGCTTCCTCGAAAATAACAGAAGCGACGATAATAATTCAAAAGCTAGAGCTTAGGAACTAGGGGAAAAGTTCTTAAAAATCCAAATCCTCTCTTACCATCCATTTATACTCTTTCATATGAACTTTTAACATATTTGGAATCACCTCCAACCTCTTGTTATGAATTGCTTCACGGTATGGTGGTTTTGAAAAAATTGTATTTCTATCTCGAGCAAGATAGATAAGTTTATTTGTATAGCTATAACAAAACAAACTAAAACTTAGCAACTGTCATTGCGAGGAACGAAGCAATCCATAAGTCGACTTCCTGGACTACCTCCAGCGGTGCTAAAGCACATCGCTTTTGGTTTCAAGCCTAAAAAAGTAAAGCAGTTTACTTTTTTTGACGGCTTTCACATTCCTTGCAGTGACTGTACAGAAAAACTTTTAGTTTATTTTAGGATAGCTATATCATCATACACAAAGAAATATTTCAAGTTTTGAGATTTAAAATATATGTGATATAATCATACATACAAATGAAATACATATAAGGAAAATAATATGAATGCGATAAAAGTGAGAAAAAACTTTTTACTAGATAGTGATGTTATCGACAAAGCTACGGATATTTTGAAACAAAAACATAAAAATATGACAGAAGCTATCAATTGTTATCTTCAAGCTATCACAAAAGACCCAACACTTTTAGATACTATCGAAAATATCGCTTCAAGAAGAACTGGAAGCTTCATAGGATTACTTGATGGTAAAATAGGTGATGAGGATTTCAAACAAATTAAAAAGGGTTATCATGAAAATATTTCTTGATGCAAATATTTGTTTGGATTTGCTTGATTCCTCGCGATTGACTTCTAAAAATTCTATAGCTTGGTATATGAAAAACAAAGATAAAATCGATATGGAGTTTTATTTTTCTGGTGATTTTATCACGACTATTTACTATCATTTAACCGAAAAAAGAAAACTTGATGGCAAACTCGTCATAGAAGCTATCGATGCCCTTTGTGGTGAAATCTCCCCAATATACTTAACTCATATTGATTTTCAACTAGCCAAAAAAAGCTTTTTTGCTGGGGTGTTTGATGATTTTGATGATTTGATAGTGCTTCAAAGTGGAGTTCGATTTGGTTGTAGTGAATGTATCACAAATGATAAAAGGTTACTTAGGCTTGGTAGTTTTGAAGATATAAAAATAACTTTTTGTGTTTCATAATGTTAAAAATATTATTCCTAGAAGATGACCCAATCATCGCTGATATCATCCTTGAGTATCTTCAAATCAATCATTATAGTGTTGATTATGCTTTTGATATCAAAGAGGCTATATCGTTGTATGAAAAAAATCGGTATGATATTTTTGTATTTGATGTGAACCTCCCTGATGGGTGTAGTTTTGAACTTTTAGAACTTTTACGAAATAGTAAAAATCAAACACCAACTCTTTTTATCACAGCACTTGGGGATATAAAGTCTATGAAAAAAGGGTTTGAAAGTGGATGCGATGACTATATCAAAAAACCTTTTGAGTTAGATGAACTTGAACTTCGACTCAACAATATCAAAAGACTATACAACCTTGAATCAACCTACAATCTTGATACAAAAATAGTTTTAGACAAATCAAAATCAATCATTGTTATAGAAAATAAAGAATACACTCTAAGCAACAAAGAGATTGCTATTTTGGAGTATTTATCCAAAAATAGTGATAGGTTAGTTTCAAGTGAAGAGTTGATAGCAAATATTTGGGTATACGATGAGATGCCAACAAATGCTACAATACGAACATATATCAAAAATTTGCGACACATTCTTGGAACTTCAAAAATACTCAATTTAAGAGGAGCTGGTTATCGTTTTATCAAAGAATGAAAAAAAATCTTTTTTTAGCTTTTTAGCCCTTTATATTGTCTCTTCGTTTGTACTTATTTTGGTGATTGCTTATTTGTATTTTACAACTATTTCAAATTCCCTCCTGCAAACTCAAAAGCATAAGATGAAAAACCATGCTCTTGAAATTGCTTCAAGTATCGTCACAGCTCATATGCACCAAAAAGAATTTACCTTTACCCCTTATGGTATGTGTGAGATAGCCCTCTATGATGAAAATCAAAAATGGCTATTTGGTACACATTTACAAAATATTGATTTTACAAAAGATGATTATGTAGAAAAAGGAAATCTCTATGTCATAGATAAATCTGCACAATTGCATCTTGGGGTGAAATATATCATTTTAAAAGATAAAGAGTTCGCAAAAATGGAAGATATTCTCATTCAAAAAGTTATCTTATATACGACGATAGTTTTGATTTTTATTGGTATTGTGGGGTATTTTTTGAGTAAACTTTTTTTGCGACCAATAGCAAATGAAAGGGAAAAACTAGATACTTTTATCAAAAATACCACTCACGAACTCAATACCCCAATCACTGCACTTCTGATGAGTATTCAAAGTTTAAAAACCGATACAAATTCCCCTAGTTTGGAACGGATAAAAATCAGTGCAAACCGCATTTCAAATATTTATAGTGACCTTTGTTATCTTCTTAAAAATGATTTGGATATCCATGATGAGATAGTAACGGTTGATTTTGAGGAGATTATAAAGGAGCAAATCGTTTTAATGGAGGGGTATATCAAAAGTA
Organism: Helicobacter pylori PMSS1; assembly: GCA_945883785.1. Taxonomy (GTDB): domain Bacteria; phylum Campylobacterota; class Campylobacteria; order Campylobacterales; family Arcobacteraceae; genus CAIJNA01. The sequence continues at coordinate 555 of CAMCYD010000081.1, read as the reverse complement.
AAAATATCACTCTCATTCAAAATTTACAATCTCTCAACTGGGATATCGATAAAGAATCGGCACAAAGACTTATATCAAATCTCCTCTCAAATGCCCTCAAATACTCAAAACCAAACCAAAAAGTAGAGATAACGATACACAACAATGTGTTAACATTCCAAGATTATGGGATTGGTATCAAAAAAGATGTTTTGCAAAATGTACAAAAAAGGTATTTTAGAGCCAATAAAAATGAGGGTGGATTTGGGATAGGACTCGATATCGTAACCACAATTACTCAAAAGTATAAGATAAATTTGAAAATAGATTCCACTTATCAAAGTGGCACTATTGTCACTTTGAAATTCTAAAATTTTAATCCTCTTCCTCATCTTTTGAAGGGTTCATTAGTTCCAATAAAGCTTTTTAACCTGCATTCCCGCCAACTCATAACGAGCTAGGTATTTCAATGCCTAGGTTGTCATAAATATCTTTTTGTTTTTGGAGTATCTCTCCGACTTTTAAATTATTATTTTTATATTGAAAACATTCAATCACATCAAGTTTATCCAATAG
>CAMCYD010000080.1 GCA_945883785.1 Helicobacter pylori PMSS1 | reverse complement strand
TTGCTGGTGGGATTATCGTAGGATATGCTGCTTTAGCAAATAGAGGATTTTGTGTACGAAATGGACAAAATGGAACAGCAAAAGCAAACTGCAAACTTCCAGCAAATGTACCACTTTTTGCACTTGAAGACTTTACATTTGAGATGTATGCCCCAGAAAACTGCCCTATGTGTAAAGAAGGAAGCTTGGCTATTAAACCAGGAAGTAGAGGAAATTAATTTCTCCTTCTTTTTCTCTTCTCAAAATCCAATTTTATCCCATCCAAACTCATCAAATAACTTTTTAAAATCATTGTCAAATGGTGCTTGTATCTGAATATCTTTTTTTAAAATTGGATGAAAAAAATTGATTTCTAAAGCATGTAAAAGAAGTCGATTTATTCCAAATCGTTCTCTAAAGAATTTATTATGCTCCCCTCTCCCATGTTTTGTATCGCCAACTATATGGTGAGAGATATGCTTCATATGTCGTCGCAACTGATGTTTTCTCCCTGTTTTTGGTGTCAATTCTACTAAAGAATATCGTGTTACTGGGTATCGGTCAACATAATAAGGTATGATTGTAGTTCTTAACCGCAAAAACTTTGTTTGTGCCTCTTGGGCATCTTTTGTAATCCCTGCCAATTTTTGTTCTTTGGTATCAAGTATTTGGGAAAGTGGATGGTCTATATAGCCAAATTCTGGCGTATGTCCTCTTGTGATAGCTAGATAAGTTTTAGCAATATTCCCATCTATAAACATTTGAGAAAAGATGCGAGCCGCCTCTTGATTAAGTGCAAACAAAAGTACTCCTGAAGTTGGTTTATCAAGCCTATGAATTGGATAAACGTATTGTCCGATTTGGTCTCGTACTATTTGCAAAGCAAATCTTGTCTCGCTTTTATCAATTGGCGATTTATGAACAAGAAGCCCCGAAGGTTTATTGAAGGCTATCAAAAATTCATCTTGATAAAGCACCTCAAGAGTTTCGCTAGTTTGATTTTCTGTCATATTTTTCCTTCAAAATGTATTTTTGATATTATTTCCAAATAAAGTAAACCTATGATAAAATCGTCTCTCAAAAACAAAGAAAACAAAGAGAAGGTAGAAAAGTGGCTAGATGGAGAGATGTAAAAAAAGGAAAGTTGGAAAACTCTAAAGAAAGCAAAAGCCAAGAAGAAAGAAATCCTTGTGATGCTCCTCTAATGGCTAGATTTAAAGCTTTTGTAACTGATAGTTTTATGCTTATGATGCCTTTGATGTATATTGTATTTTATTTTATTATGGGAAGTCGTGAGGCATTTGCCGAAGATAAATTCCAAGGATGGCTTTATATATTTATTCCCCATCTTGTTATTGTCGTTTCGTTTTGGTATTTCAAAGCTCAAACTCCAGGGATGAAAGCTTACGAGATAGCGATAGTTAATACTCAAAGTTGCAACAAACCTTTTGCTTTTCGATTTATAAGTCGATATATATTTATGACCCTTTCCATAGCACTCATTCTTCCACTTTTTATCCCTTATTTGAATAAAAGACAAAGAACTCTTTGGGATATACTTTCTGGGACTTGTGTAAAAGTTCTACCAAACGATTCTCTCTAAAATAATAAAACCAAATGCTTTTTATTAAACTGAGTGCTTTTTATTTTTTCTATTTTGCTGCTGTCGGTGTGTATATTATATTTCTTCCAAAAGTGTTGCAAGATATCGGATATAGTATGACTGATATTGGCATTTTGTTGGCACTCGCTCCACTTATGCGGTTTGCTACACCTTTTTTATTTTTGAAGCATATCATACTTACTCAAACCTTTTTCAAAATAATTTTAATTTTAAGTGTCGTATCCTCTTTGTTATTTTATGTAACGATTGATAATTTTTATCTTTTTATGATTAATAATGCCATTTTAGGAGTTTGTTTGAGTGTACTGCTCCCCTATATTGAACTTATAGCCATCAAAGAACTTAAAAATATGTATGGGAAATCTAGACTTTTTGGTTCGATTGGATTTGCTATCATTAGTTTAGTTTTAGCGAAATATTTGACCGAACCAAGTATCGCTTTGCATTATTATTTTGCAACCACGCTACTCACTGCAATTATCGCTTTTAGTCTTTTGAAATACGACGAAAAAGAACATCCCAAAACACAAAATGATGAAAAGTTTTCATTACTAAAATACTGGGCTTTTTGGGTTAGTTTATTTTTTATGCAAGTAAGTTTCGGTGGGTATTATAATTTCTTTACGATTTATGAAACAGCTCAAGGAGTAAGCCTTGAAACAATAAGTTATCTTTGGGTTTTTGCCATTATTTGCGAAATTCTTATGTTTTATTATCAAGCACCACTTTTAAAAAGAAATCTCATACTTATCACAAAATTATCGATTCTAGTGACTGCTTTTAGATGGTTTATGCTTTATCTTTTCCCTGATTCCCTCATTGTGTCATTTTTGACACAATCACTCCATGCTTTTAGTTTTGGACTTTATCATAGTGCCGTTATTCTTTTTCTTTATAAAATATATGAAAATAAAAAACTAGCCCAACAATTTATGTTAGGTATCGCTTATGGACTTGGTGGCTTTATTGGTGCTATTGTTTCTGGTTATGTTTATGGTGAATATCTTTACTTTAGCTCTTTTGTTCTCGCTTTAGTTGCATTTTTATTTATACACTCAATGAAAGATTTAGATTGATTTGATTTTTGAAATTTTATTGAAAGATTTCCGTAATACCAAATAAATCTTACAAAATACTTAATTTAAGCTTCATTTCAGTATTTTTTAACTACTATTCCGCACAAACTTATAGGGGAACAAAAAAGGCAAGTCCTTATGATGTTTCTCTTTGGTCAAACAAAAAATAAAAGGAGAAGTCGATGAAATTTACTAAATCAGTAAACCAAGCCGAAGTCCAAAAAAAATGGGTTGTAATAGACGCTCAAGATAAAATCTTTGGTAGAGTTATTACGGAAGTTGCATCAATATTAAGAGGGAAAACTAAACCTTTCTTTACACCAAATGTTGATTGTGGTGATTATGTAATTGTTATAAATGCAGGTGGAGTTAAATTTACAGGTGCTAAATTAGCAACTAAAAATTATTTTACTCACTCTGGATATTTTGGTAGTACAAAAACTCACAAAATGTCAGATATGCTTACAAATAATCCTGAAAAATTATTTAAACTATCGACAAGAGGGATGCTTCCTAAAACAAAATTAGGTGCAAAAATGCTTAAAAATTTAAAAGTGTATGAAGGTGCTGAACATCCTCATACTGCACAAGTTAAGGGAGAATAATAATGGCAAAAGTATATGCAACTGGTAGAAGAAAAACAGCTATTGCTAAAGTTTGGTTAGAAGTTGGAAAAGGTGAAATTTCTGTAAATGGAAAAACTTTAAACGAATGGCTTGGTGGTCACGAAGCACTTAAAATGAGAGTAAAACAACCATTGGCAGTTTCTAAACAATTAGAATCAGTTAATATCGTAGCTCAAACTTTAGGTGGTGGATATTCAGCTCAAGCTGATGCGTTAAGACACGGTATTTCAAGAGCTTTAGTTAAATATGATGAAAACTTCAAAGCAATCTTAAAACCATATGGTCTTCTTACAAGAGATTCAAGATCTGTTGAAAGAAAAAAACCAGGAAAGAAAAAAGCGAGAAAAAGTTCACAATTCTCAAAAAGATAATCTTTTTGTTTATTCAATTTTCTCAAATGGCAAGAAGTTTTATCGCTTCTTGCCATTTTTTTTTAGCTTTATTTTTACTCTTTTCAATAAGCTCTGCCTCTTTTGCTTCAACACTCAATCTCTCAATCACATCAAATCCAAGTAGAATTAACCCTATCCTAGCAACAGATAGTGCAAGTAGCACCATAAGCGAACATATTTTTAGTGGTTTATTCAAATATGATAAAGATGGAAAAGTTATCGGCGATATGGCAAAAAGTTATGAACTTACAACTCCAACAAGATTAAAAATAAAACTAAAAGAAAATATTTTTTGGCACGATGGAGCAAAATTTAGTGCCGATGATGTTATTTTTACATTTAATACTATCAGGAACCCTAATATTTTTACACCACTTGTGAGCGACTTTGAAAAAGTCAAAAATATCAAAAAGATACATAATTTTGAACTTGAAATTATTTACAAAGAGCCATATTTTAAGGCTTTGCATATTTGGATGGTCGGCATACTTCCATATCATATTTTAAAAAATGAAAAAGATTTGATGACTTCAAAGTTCAATAAAAATCCAATAGGAACGGGGATGTATACACTTTCCCAATTTGTTCCATCACAGGATATTATTTTACAAGCTAATGAAAAATTTTATGCTGGTGTGCCAAAAATTAATACTTTACGATATAAATTTATCCCAGACGAAGGTACATCTTTTGCTATGCTAAACTCTAAAAAGTTAGATATCGATGGTCTTACTCCGCTTCAAATTGATAGACAATTAAAAGCAGATTTTTCTAAAGATTTCACTATCTTTGAAAAACAAAGCTTTGCTTATACTTATCTTGGATTCAACCTCAAAGATAAAAAATGGCAAAATAAAAAGTTGAGAGAAGCAATAAATTTAGCAATTAATAAAAAGGAAATGGTTGACATACTTTTCTTTTCTCACGGAAAAGTTTGTACTGGACCATTTTTGCCTAATAGTTATGCCTTCAATAAAGAGGTAAATGCCTCATCTTTGAATATTCAAAAATCAAAACAACTTCTAAGTGAACTTGGTTACAATGAAAAAAATCACTTCTCATTTACAGTATATACAAATGCAAATAACTCAATTAGACTTAATACTGCTCTTATTATGCAACACCAGTTGAAAAAAGCAAATGTCGATATGAAAATAAAAGTTTTGGAGTGGCAAGCATTTTTAAATACTATTGTGATGCCTAAAAAGTTTGATGCTATTTTGCTCGGTTGGGGACTTGGTTTGATGCCAGATGCAAGATCGATTTGGCATAGCAAAAGTGATGAAAAAGGAGGTTTCAATCTTGTAGGATACAACAATCCAAAAGTTGATACTGCAATAGAATTGGCAGAAAAAACTACTGATGAAAAAATACTTTCAAAAATTTATAAAGAGATATTTTATGATATCGCAAATGATTTGCCGTACATTTTTCTCTACATACCAAATGATATTACCGCTGTTTCAAAGAATATAAAAAACGTTTCCAACTCATTGATAGGAATTTCTCACAATCAAAAAGAGTGGATAAAAGAATGAGCACCTTCTATAAATTGGGCTCTGAAAACAGTTTGATAGACCAGAGGTGCTTATCAAATTTTTAATTTAATTTTACAATCCCATCTGTGACTAAGATTTTTCCTAAAAGTTCATATTCAAAAACTTTAGCACCATAAAGGTCAACTGCCTCATCATAAGTTGGATTTTTTTTGCAAAACTCTATAAATTCATCCGATGAAGGTTTTGAAGTATTTGTGTATCCAAGCATTTCTAGAAATTCATCAACATCGTAAATAGCTGTCGCTAATCCCTCTTTTAAAAGTCTATTTGTCCCCTCGCTTTCCCCTATTCTATGAGGAAGCGTATAAACTCTTTTTCCCATCTTGAGAGCAAATTCTACACTTCGTAAACTTCCACTATTAGCATCTGCTTGCGTCACGATTAAAACATCTCCAAGTGCTACAACTATCTCGTTTCGTTCAACAAAAGTATATGCTTTTGCTGTACTTTGAGGAGGATATGCACTGATGATTAAAGATTCTTTTTCAATTTGAGATATAAGATTTTTATTGATTGCTGGATATTGGATATCTAACCCATTGGCAGCAACTGCAATTGTATTTTGTTGAGCATTTTGATGAGCGATAGCATCAACTCCCATAGCTGCACCACTAACGACAATAACTCCATTATTTGATAGTTTTTTTGCTATCTGTGAAGTGATAAGTTTTGTATAATTATTTGGTTTTCTAGTTCCAACTATAGAAACCATAGGGTTTTTCAGTAATTCAATATTGCCTATATAATAAATCTCTTTTGGATACTTTTTCATACTTTCTAATTGTAAAATATGAAAATCTATTTTTTGTATCATTAGATTTTATCTATCATAACGATATCAACACCAGTTAAAAGAGCTTTTGACTCTTTTAAAGCTTCCATAGTTGCCCCATAAGGATGTCCAATAGCTATCGCACTCCCAGTTTTTTTAGCTATTTCTATCGCTTTTTGCAACTGAGCTTTTATATACTCTTTTTTGGGTGCATTGTCTAAAAAAATATTTCTCCCAATATATCGCATCCCATGTTTTGTAGCATATTGTTTTGCCACTGATTTTGGAGTTGTTCTGCTATCGACGAATTGAATATTATGATTTTTTAATACCTCCATGAGCATATCCATAGAGTTCTCATCGGCTGTAAATTTACTCCCTGTATGATTATTATAATAAACCGCTTTCGGATAAAGACTTTTGAGTTGTTTTATTTTTCTTTGAATTGTTGCCATATCATCACCAACATGTAAAGTTTCACTCTCTTCAGCACTTCGTGTCGTCGCTTCTAGTGGTAAATGAACCATATAATTACCTAATGATTGTGCGATAGTTGCTGAGTTTTTATGTGTTTTTGTCGGTGGCATAAAAGCCATAGTGACTGGATAACCGATACTTTGAATCGTATCAAATTGTTTTTTCGTCGTCACATCATCTATGATAATAGCTAATTTTACTGAGCCACTCACCCTTTGTTTTGTTGCTTGTTCTGCTAAAAGTTGTTTTTTGGATTCTTCTTCATTTTTATCAATCTCTGGATATTTTTCTTTCGAAGTTTTTTCCTTTATCTCTTTTTTGTCTTGTATCTCTTTGGCTTTTCCCTCTTTTTGAACTACCATATCCGATCTCTTTTGAGTCACTTTATCAGCTTCACTTTTAGGCTGTACAACTTCCTCTTTTTTTGTTATTTCTGCAGATGGTTTTGTTTCGGTTTTGCTCGTATCATCAAAAAAACTAAACTTTTTTTCTGATTGTTTAGGTGCAACTTTTTCAATCTTAGGCATATCTTCATCATCAACATATTCAATCTCTAAAGCTTTTGTTTTCTCTTCATATTTATGATGATAATTCTCTACAAAGGAAGCTTGTTTAGGGGAAACAGTTACTGTTTTATTTGACTCTTCATAAGAAGGTATTGTATTAAAAATAAATATTTTTGCTAAAATAACTACAAGAGCTAAAAAAAAGAGTATAACGGCAATATTAATATAATAAGTTGGTGGTTTTTTTGAAAATCTAATAGCTCTTCGTTTTCTTTTTATTGACAATATGATATCTTTTTGTAGATTTTAATCCAGCGGAAAATCCGCCGGTATTTTTTAGTTAGTTTCTGTGTTAACTATTTTATTAGCTGCAATCCATGGCATCATAGATCTTAGTTGTACACCAGTTTGCTCAATCAAAGAAGCTCTGGCATTTGTTCGCTCTGCATTCATTCTTGGGTATCCAGCTTGACCTTCAAGGATGAAATCTTTTGCAAATCTTCCATCTTGAATCTCTTTTAAAATCTCTCTCATAGCCTCTTTTGAAGAGTCATTGATAACTCTTTTTCCAGATACATAATCCCCATACTCAGCAGTATTAGAGATAGAATATCTCATGTCAGCAATTCCACCTTGGAACATAAGGTCAACGATAAGTTTAAGCTCATGTAAACACTCAAAATAAGCAAGTTCAGGAGCGTATCCAGCTTCAGTTAGTGTTTCAAATCCAGCTTTTACAAGTGCGACAGCTCCGCCACAAAGAACCGCTTGTTCTCCAAATAGGTCAGTTTCAGTTTCATCTTTAAAAGTTGTTTCGATAATTGCGGTTCTTCCACCACCAATAGCTGATGCGTAAGAAAGAGCTAATTCTCTTGTAACCCCACTTGGATTTGCACCAACTGCAATAAGGTCTGGAATCCCTCCGCCTCTAACAAATTCACTTCTTACAGTGTGTCCCGGAGCTTTTGGAGCAATCATAGTTACATTAATGTCACTTCTTGGATGAATTCTTCCATAATGGATATTAAATCCATGTCCAAATGCAATAGTAGCACCTTGTTTTAGGTTTGGTTGAATCTCGTCTCTATAAATTTCAGCTTGATTTTCATCTGGCAAAAGAATCATTATAAAATCAGCATTAGCAGAAGCTTCTGCCACAGTCATAACTTCAAAACCTTTATCAGCAGCTTTTTTCCAGCTACTTCCATCTTTTCTAAGTCCAACGATAACTTTAACACCACTATCTCTTAAATTTTCAGCGTGTGCATGCCCTTGAGAACCAAATCCTATCATCGCTACTGTTTTTGATTTTATTAATTCAATATTACAATCTTTATCGTAGTAAACATTTAATGCCATTTTATCCCCTTTTGTGTGTATTTTTAAATTTTGCGATTGTACCCAATTTTAATTTAAGACAAACTCAATTAAGAGTTAACTCACTAAAATATTCTTTGGTAAACTTACTTTAAAACAAGCCCCGTTGTATGTTATTCCACCTAATTCTTGAGTTATATTTTTAACACTAAGTCTACCATGCATATTTTTTTCAATGATATCTTTAGACATATAGAGTCCTATTCCAGTCCCTTGAGATTGATGTTTTGTTGTAAAATAAGGATCAAATATTTTCTCTAAAATATCTTGTGGGATTCCTCCAGCATTATCTTGGAAGTAGATAATATTTTCCTTATCTGTTATTTTGCTATAAACACAAACACCTTTAAATGAAGGTTTCTTCTCAATTATAGCATCCCTTGCATTGTTTAAAATATTAAGAAATGCCTGTGAAAGTTCACTAGGCATTCCATAAGAAATCAAAGGTTCACTTGAAAGAAGTAAATTAATATCAATGTTGTTATCTTTATAAGTTGCACTAGTTATTGAAAGTGAATTTTTAAGAACATCTTTCATATCAAAATCAACTCTTGCTTTGTCTTCTTTAAAAAACCCTCTAAAATCTTCAATGGTTTGTGTTAAAAATTGCACATAATTTTTAATATCAACATACGATTTTTTGATATCTACATCGGAAGCAATTCCCAATTCCATTTGAAGTTCGATACTTGAAGCTGTTGAGCTTATCGCACTTAATGGCTGTCTCCATTGATGAGCTATATTTCCTATCATTTCACCTAAAGCTGCAAATCTTGATTGTTGAATCATTTGCTTATCTTTTTCTCTATTTTTCTCTAACTCTTCATCAATTTTTGTTTCAAGACTATTATTTAAATCTTGTAGTTCTTTTGTTTTTGATTCTATGATACTTTCAAGATTGTTATTCAGCTCAGCTAACTCTTTTCTCGAATTCACCTCGTTTGTTATGTCGTTTAAAACAACAACAATAATAAATTTACCCTCTTGTCCAATATACTTTTTATTGGCAACAATAGAAAAATGGTGATTTTCTTCCCCATTATTGAGTATGACCTTAAAATGTTTCTCTTTATGATTTAAAATATATTCAACCCAAGTCATATCACCATATTGTTTTTTATTGATATAACTCTCATCAGGAACATTTTCTTCAAAAAGATCACAAATACAACTATATTTTGCTTTAAATTCATCAATTGAATCCAAGAAATGAAAGAAATTTGCTATTGCTTCGTTAGCATCTGTCATATATACACCATCAGAGACTATAACCATATTTTCTTGCCCGTTTAAAATACCTTTAACGGCACTTTCTTTTAATTCTAACTCATTATTTGCAACAGCTAATTGATAATTTTCTTCATTGATAATTCTACTTATCCAATATCCAAAAACAGTAGTAATTAAAATAACAGAGAAAATAAGCAATAACTTAATTCTTAAATATTGCTCCTGTTTGGTAAAAATTTCTTGTTTAATATTTTTAAGTTCAATATCGCCTTCATAAAGTAATCTTTTAATATTTTCACTCATACGATTAAAAAATGCAGGTGTCGTTTTGTAGTATCGCGTAAGCTTAAGATTAATTTCTGCCAAATTTTTATAGTTTTGATCATTAATATGTTGATTTCTATATTCAAGCATAATCTCTACATTGATCAACATTTCAGAAAGTTCTGCAAGTTTTGGTCTGATATCAATCACTTCCAAAGAAATTGTTTGTCCACTTAATTTTGGATTGTATGGCACCTCTGCAATTACCTTATTTTTTCCAATAATATTAAGATCTATTTTCCTTTTTAGTATTCCACCTTTTTCTAAAATCAAAAGGGAATCATTAATGTTTGATATCAAAACATTAATTTTATCTATTACAATTTGTCTTGACCGATTTGTTGTCGTTGCCATTGAAAGTTCAAAAAAGAGTGCCTTGAGTCCCTGAATATCTTCAGATACAAATTCTGCGATTTTTATCTTTTTTTCATAATTTTTTGTTTTTTGATTTAGCTCATCAATCAACCCAGTAAAAATCTGATTTACTACGAATAAAGAGATAAAACCAAACACAAACAATAAAATCAGTATATGCAGTTTGGTTGAAGTCTTTATTTTTCCCATAAATTTTTATCTAAATCCATACTTTTTCATAATATTTTCACCGTCTTTAGAAGCGGCAAAATCTACAAATTTTTCAGCTAATGCTTTATTTTTAGAAAAAGAAAGAGTGGTTATCACTAAAGATTTTTTTGGTGCATATTTTTCATCAATTGGTATAATGGTAATCACTTTCTTATTAGCTGGAGAGACTCCAGCAGCTATCCAGTTTACCACCATATCAATTTCTGGTTTTAATAAACTTGCATCCAAGCTTCTTGAATCAGTTCCAATTTCAAGTGCCATATCAAAAGCTTTATTGTAAAATGCCTCACCTTTATAAGCCACAAGTACCTTTTTAGTCATTTGTCCAACACTTCCGCTATCTTTACCGCCGAGCGTTGTACCTATATTTCCATCCACTAAACTCTCTAAATCTTTAATTTTTTTAGGGTTTCCTTTTTTTACAAAGATTGCAGCTTGATTAAATCCAACATACACCTGTTTTTCAAAGAAACCATCTTTTCCGTAATCTTTGATGTAGCTATCCGAACCAGGAAGATATAAATCACCCTGCTTTGATAATTTCAAAGAATCATATAAATCTTCAGAACCACCTTGAATAATTTTGATAGAACAATTATTCTTTTTTTCAAATTCTGTAGCTATTGACTGCATGGCATTAGCCATTGTAATGCCACAATAAAATAACACATTTGGTTTTTGAGCGGAAAATAATGAACTTGCGAAAATCGACAAAATCACAAATGATTTAATGAGAGACTGTAACATATTGAATCCTTTTTAATTGGTTATTGAGTATTATTCCATAAAATATATTAGGGGATGTTTATTTTAATGGGAACTTTATTAGAAAAAATTACAAAGAATTTGAACCGTATTTATGCCTTTGACAAAGATGTTATTTCAGATAAAAATGGAATTTATACGATAAATAAAAAATACAAAGTTGGCCATATTGCAGTACATAATGGAAAATTTTATCTCTCATCCCCATTGAGTGAAAAAGACATTTTAATAGATAAAGATGATTTGCTAGGAAGCAATGAGGGTGATTTTGTAATCGCTCGCGTTATTTTTAATCCAAGAGGAAAACTTAAAGTTAAAGTAGCATATATTATAGAAAAAAACACCGAACAAGTATTGGTTATTTTCAAAGACAACAAATGTTTTTCAGTAAAAAATGGAAATAGTTTGCAGACTGAAAAAAAACCTCATTGTAAAAATGGAGATTTATATCTCATCAACAATGACATATATGATTTTTTTGGAAATATAGAAGATTCTTTTATAGATGAAAAAATATCACTTTATCTTTTTAAAGAGGAATATAGACTATTGCCGTACGAATTGGAAAATGTAGATAAAACTATTTCTTTTAAAAATAGAGTTGATTTGACAGAGCTTGATTTTTGTACTATTGACCCTGTTGGAGCAAAAGACCATGATGATGCTGTATATTATGATTATGAAAATGTAATTTTATATGTGGCGATTGCAGATGTTAGCCACTACATACAAGAAGGAAGTCCACTTGATGAGGAAGCTAGAAAGAGAGCATTTTCTGTTTATTTTCCCTCTAAAGTTTTGCCGATGCTCCCTTTTGTACTGAGTAGTGACCTATGTTCTTTGAAACCAAATCAAACTAGATATGCGTTCGTTTGTAAAATTGAGTTAGATCTAAAAAAATTAGAAG
>CAMCYD010000079.1 GCA_945883785.1 Helicobacter pylori PMSS1 | reverse complement strand
GAAAATAAAAAAGAAGATATACAAGGAGATAAAAAAATGGCAAACGGGAATTATACAGTTGTAGTAGATGGTAAGAAATTTAGTGTTCAAGTAGCTGATGGTGATATGGAAATTAAGGCAGTTGCTCCAACAATTGTTGAAGCACCAGTTGTTCAATCTGTACCAGTACAGACTTCATCGGCAGGAACAGCGATACCAGCTAGTGTAAACGGAAGTGTTTGGAAAATCCTTGTAAAAGTTGGTGATAAAGTTGAAAAAGGTCAAGTGGTAGCAATTTTAGAAGCAATGAAAATGGAGATTGATATTGAATCACCATCAGCTGGTGTCGTGGTCGCATTAAATGTATCATCTAATGATGTAGTTGAAGAGGGACAAACTCTTTTAACAATCAATTAATAGCATTAATTGGAGGTACAATTATAATGAATAAAAGATTAGTTATCTTATGTTTAATAGTATTATTTGCATTTTTAAATTTAAATGCTGCAGATACTCATGCCACTGTGGATGTAAATAAAACAGAGTATGTATCAAAAAGTTTTCCAGAACTTTTATCATCTCTTTATCAATCTACAGGAATAAATGCCCTTATTAATCCAAAAGATGATGTAATGACAGCGGAATCAAATCCGAAATATTCAAGACCCATGACTCATTTTGAACAAAGTTGGGGAAGAGTTATTATGTTTGGAATAGTATTTTTATTATTTTATTTGGCTATTTCTAAAGGATTTGAACCCTTACTGTTGCTTCCTATTGCGTTCGGTGGTTTGTTAGCAAATATACCTCTTGCAAATATGGCTGGACCAGATGGTATGCTCGGAATTATCTATAATATGGGTATTGCAAATGGATTTTTCCCTCTTCTTATTTTTATGGGAGTTGGAGCCATGACCGATTTTGGTCCTCTTCTTGCAAATCCAAAGACTGCACTTTTAGGTGGAGCAGCACAATTTGCTATTTTTGGATCATTAGTTGGAGCAGTTGCGCTAGGATTTGATTTACAAGATGCAAGCGCTATCGCTATCATTGGCGGCGCAGATGGACCTACATCGATTTTTGTTGCAAATGCTTTAGCACCTGAACTATTGGGGGCGATTGCCGTTGCTGCTTATAGTTATATGGCACTTGTACCTGTCATTCAGCCACCAATTATGAAAGCACTCACAACAGATGCTGAGCGAAGAATAAAAATGCCAACTTTAAGAAAAGTACATAAAGTAGAAAAACTTTTTTTACCAATACTCATTCTTATGATGGCCATTTTAGTTCTTCCGGAATCTGCTCCTCTGATTGGTGCTTTTGCACTTGGAAATTTTGCTAGAGAATCTAATGTTGTTGAAAGATTAAGCGATACAATGCAAAATTCTCTTATTAACATCATTACGATATTTTTAGGTCTAGGGGTGGGTTCAAAACTTGCTGCGGATAAGTTTCTTGTACCTGAAACATTAGGTATTATGGTTATTGGGCTTATCGCATTTTCGCTTGGTACGGCATCTGGAGTTATCGTTGCTAAAATTATGAATAAATTTAGTTCGCCAGAAAATCAAATAAATCCTTTAATTGGAGCTGCTGGTGTAAGTGCTGTTCCTATGGCTGCAAGAGTTGTTAGTAAAGTCGGTCAAGAATATGACAGATCTAACATATTATTAATGCATGCAATGGGTCCAAATGTTTCTGGTGTAATTGGTTCAGCAGTTGCAGCGGGCGTTTTGTTATCAATATTTAAATAAGAATTAGGAAAGTTAAGTTATGTTAGAGATTAAAAGTTCATTAGGATTAAGCAATACTGGTAAAATTTATAGAAATACAGATATCGACACTTTGATTCAAAATGCTGTTTTAAATGAAGGAGCAAAGATTAGTAGCGAAGGTGCTTTAATGATTGATACAGGTATATTTACTGGTAGAAGCCCTAGAGATAAATATTTTGTAAACAATGCCCCATCAAATCAATATATTGCATGGGGAGATATCAATAAACCTATAAATGAGTCTTTGTACAACAAGCTTTTGAATATTTCAAAAGAACAATTAAATGATAAAGATTTATATATAACGGATGTTTATTGTGGCTCAAGTCTTGATAGTAGAAAGTCCATAAGATTTGTAACTGAAATTGCTTGGCAAGCTCACTTTATTCAAAATATGTTTATTGTACCTTTGCAGGAGGAGCTTGAAACTTTTGTTCCAGAATTTACAATTTATAATGCTTGTAAGTCTACAAATCAAAACTGGAAAGAAGATGGTTTAAATTCTGAAGTTTTCGTTGTATTTAATATTGAGGCTAATGAAGCAATTATTGGTGGAACTTGGTATGCTGGTGAGATGAAAAAAGGTGTTTTTTCAATGATGAATTATTGGCTCCCTTTGCAAAATAAAATGCCAATGCATTGTTCGGCCAATGTGGGTATAGATGGGGATACAGCACTTTTCTTTGGTTTATCAGGAACAGGGAAAACAACACTTTCAACAGATCCAAAAAGAGCCTTAATTGGTGATGATGAGCATGGTTGGGATGATAATGGCGTATTTAATTTTGAGGGTGGTTGTTATGCTAAAGTTATAAACTTAAGTAAAGAAAATGAACCTGAAATTTATGAAGCCATTAAAAAAGGTGCTATTTTAGAAAATGTAGTTGCTGATGAAAATGGAAATATTAACTACGATAGCAGTGAAAAAACTGAAAATACTCGTGTGTCATATCCATTAAATCATATAGAAAATATTCAACCAAATTCAATTGCTGGGCATCCAACAAATATTATTTTCTTAAGTGCTGATGCTTTTGGTGTTTTACCTCCTGTAAGTAAACTTACAAAAGAACAAGCTATGTATTATTTTTTAAGCGGTTATACAGCAAAAGTTGCAGGGACTGAGCGAGGCGTAACGGAACCAACTGCTACTTTTAGTGCTTGTTTTGGGGAAGCGTTTTTACCACTACATCCTACGGTATATGCTACTTTATTAGGTAAAAAAATAGACAAACATAATGTAAATGTTTATTTGGTAAATACAGGATGGACTGGCGGAAGTTATGGTGTTGGAAAACGAATGAGTATTAAAAATACGAGAGCTTGTATTAATAGTATTTTAGATGGCAGTATTAACGGTAGCGATTTTGAAATATTACCAGTATTTAATTTAGCAATTCCAAGAACATTAAATAATGTTGATACTAAAGTCTTAAATCCAAGAAATAATTGGGAAAATAAAGATGCCTATGATGCAATTGCTCATAAACTTGCAAAAATGTATATTGAAAACTTCAAAAAGTATCTACCAAAAGATGGGGATACCGATACAATACAAAGTTTTGATTTTACATCAGCAGGACCAAAAATATAATATTTGACATTTAAGAGCCACTTGCAAATTCAAACAAATGATTATAAACAGTTTCAATCATCATCTTTCCCCTTTAAAAATAACCATTTGCGAAGGAGCAAAAAGTGATTTTTAAAGCGAAAATCTAATAATTGCTACTATTCATACTCAAAATCTTTGAATTTGCAAGTGGCTCTATTCTTTTTATATTGCCAACAAAGGATAACAAATGCTAGACAAATTAAAATTAAATGACTTATTGGATGAAATCAAAGAAAACTGTACTGAAATAGCTTATTTAAGTATGGTTCGTCTTTATGGAAAACTTTATATACTCAATGAAGATACACTGATTAGTAAAGAAGATTTTTTGGAAGTAATTAAAAATTATTCTTTATTTTTTCGATATTTAAATGATTATGCAGGCACTATATATAAAAAATATAATTCCTCTATCGAAATTATTTATACTGAATTGTGTACTTATTACAATTTGGATTTAGATAATGAATATAGATTTGAACACATACTTCGAAAACTAGAAAAACAAACACCGCCGTTACTTATGAGCTTAGTTGATGATGATATTCAAAAACAAACAATTGATAATTTTATAGAAAAGCTTGTAAATATTAAGAATTCAAACTATTACAATGACAATCAAGAAAAATTATTTTCTAAAATAGAAAAACTTGAGAAAAATATAGCACTTGTAAAAAAAGCACTGAATATATGAACAACACTAACTATAGTTGTCCAAAAGCAAACTATGGTTTTATGCTAGTCATTGCGAGGAACGAAGCAATCCAAACAAGCGGACTTGTGGATTGCTTCGTTCCATGCCATACAATAAGCTTTAGTTTGCTTTATGATGATAATAATTAACCTCTACAAAAAAAGAGGTTAATTAATTGGAGACACTCGGTTGTTTTTTATCACTCTGTTTTGGCTACAAGTATCATATCTT
Source organism: Helicobacter pylori PMSS1 (assembly GCA_945883785.1). GTDB lineage: Bacteria > Campylobacterota > Campylobacteria > Campylobacterales > Arcobacteraceae > CAIJNA01. The sequence goes on along the minus strand of CAMCYD010000079.1, from coordinate 7,949 downwards.
CTAAAGTTGTATTTACAAACATCTCTTGCATCGCTTTTTTAGTAGTAATCCATTTATTGTGTAGGGTACATTTTTCTTTTTTGTTGCACGGACCATTTCCGAGGACACATTCTTCTTGATGAAGACTCTCTTGCATGGCTTCTAATATATCACCTATTTTTATAGTGTTCAGCTCTTTTTCTATACTATACCCACCTTCTCTTCCTCTTGAAGAGACGAGAATTCCTCCCTCAACCAATAAAGACATAATTTTTGTGAGATATTTATAAGGAATTGAAAGGTTTTCCGCGATATCTTTTGCATTGTATTTGTTGTTTGAACCGTTTTGTACGATAAATGTCACTATTCGAATTGCATATTGTGAAGTAGTGTTGAGCTTCATAACTCCCCTTTTTTTTCTTTTTAATAGTAAGTGATAACTACAAAAGATAATACTACAAACAACCAAAGAGTAGGTATAAGTCGATATTTGAATGAAACTTCACCAAGACCCATAAAATGCTCAATTACAAAGTAGCCTTTCAAAAAAGTAGTGATAATCAGTACAAAAACGAAAAAATGACTTACTATTTCAAACCATCCCAAAACAAAAGCAAAAAGAGAAAAGAGAAGTAAACTTACCCAAACTTTTGTAATTTTTTTCATAGTATAGCCCCCTACCTTATGATGTAAAGCAATGGAAATAAAACAATCCAAAGGAGATCAACCATATGCCAATACGATGCCCCAGATTCTAGTCCTCTATGTTCATCTTTTGTATAAAGTCCAGCTTTTGTATTTAGATAGAGATGAGTTAAAATAATCATCCCTAAAATAACATGCATAAAATGAAATACGGAAAGGATGAAATAAAACATAAAAAAACTATTCGTACTCAGGTTTATCCCAGCGGAGTATTTGCTAGCAAGTTCAAATATTTTGATAAGAAGAAATATTCCACCAAATCCAATAGCACCAAATAGATAGTAAGAAGCCTTAGTAAAACTTTCACTCGTTTTAATACTCTTGATAATCATCACCGCTTTGACTACAAAATAGCTACTTGTGATAAGCAACACTGTATTGGTAAAACCAAATCTTTGATCTAAAAGAAGTTGAGAGGTGTTAAATATCTCTACTTGATTTTGTCTTGAAATTGCAAATCCAATAAAAAACAAGCCAAAAGTAAGGAGTTCAATATAAATGATAATCCATACCCCAAAATCTCCAGGGGGATAGTGTAATTTTTCTTTTTTCATAGTGAAATCATAGTGAAGTTATTTTAAATTCTATCTTAATGTAGAATTAAAACTATTTCGTTATTATTCCAATTACCACTAAAAGGTAGAATTTAAAAAAGGGGTTATTTATGACGGAACGAATTACGAAAAGTATGGCTAAAAATATCTACTATGGTGGTGGATTATTCGCATTATTGATATTTTTAGGTTTATCTTTTGATACGGTACAGCAGATACCAAAACGCTCAAACCAAACAAATATGACAGAGTCAGTTGTCGCAGGAAAAGCACTTTGGGAAAAAAACAACTGTGTGGGATGTCATACACTTATAGGGGAAGGGGCTTATTATGCACCTGAACTTATGAATGTATTTCAAAGAAGAGGAGCTAATGATGAAGTTACATTTAAAGGCTATATGCAAGGTTGGATGGCGGCACAGCCATTAAATGAACCACACAGAAGAAAAATGCCTCAATTTAATTTAAGTGCGCAAGAAGTTGATAATTTATCAGATTTTTTAATCTGGACATCAAAAGTAAATGCTAACCAATGGCCACCAACAATTGAAGGATAAGGGAAATTTATGAAATATAGTTCACAAGCGGTCGCAAAACCGTATTTTATTTTTGCATTGGTTCTCCTTGCTGGAGAGATTTTATTTGGTTTGCTTATGGCGATACAATATATATATGGTGATTTTTTGTTTCCATTGATCCCATTTAATGTTTTAAGAATGGTGCACACGAATCTACTCATCGTTTTGATACTTTTTGGTTTTATGGGGGCGACTTATTATCTTATCCCTGAAGAAACTGAGAGGGAGCTTTGGAGTCCAAAACTCGCACTCATCACTTTTTGGGTATTTGCAGCTGCTGGAGTTGCTACAATATTGGGGTATCTTTTTGTTCCTTATGCACAACTCACAGAGCTTACTTTTAATAATCTCCTTCCAACAATGGGGAGAGAGTTTTTAGAGCAACCACTTCCTACAAAATTAGGTATCGTACTTGTTGTTGTTTCTTATATTGTCAATACCTCTATGACTGTATTTAAAGGGAGACGAACTGTTATTACAACTGTTTTAATCACAGGACTTTTAGGACTTGCAGTGTTTTTTCTCTTTGCATTTTATCTTCCTGAAAATCTTATTTTAGATAAATTTTTATGGTGGTTTACTGTCCATCTATGGGTTGAAGCTACTTGGGAACTTATTTTGGGTGCAATTTTGGCATTTGTACTTATTAAAGTAACAGGGGTGGATAGAGAGCATATCGACAAATGGTTATATCTTATCATCGCTATGACTATGGTTTCTGGTATTTTAGGAACAGGACATCACTTCTTTTATATGGGAGCACCTGAATACTGGCTGTGGATTGGGTCTATTTCTTCTGCTGTTGAACCATTGCCATTTTTCTTGATGATTTTATTTGCTTACACTATGACAAAAGGGAGAAAAATACAACACAACAATCACATAGCTCTCACTTGGGCAAAAGGGACTGCTGTTATGGCATTTTTAGGAGCTGGTGTTTGGGGATTTCTTCACACTCTCGCACCTGTTAATATGTTTACTCATGGTACTCAGCTCACCGCTGCTCACGGTCACTTGTCTTTTTATGGTGCATATATTATGATTATTTTTACAATTATCTCCTATGCGATGCCCATTTTAAGAGGTCGTCCTTATGGAAATTGTGAAAAAGCCCAAAAATTAGAATTGAAAGCTTTTTGGATGATGAATATAGGGATGCTAGGATTGACTCTTGCCCTTACAACGGCAGGAATTATCCAAATACTTGACCAAAGAGTTGGAATAGAACTGATTGGGTTTATGGAATCACAAGCTTCAATCGCTGGAGTTTATACTGTAAGAGCATTTTTTGGAGTATTAGTTTTTGTGGGACTTATAACCTATTTTGCAAGTTTCTTTGTCAAAGAGGAAGCAAAATAAATTATGATTCATTACTTTTTAGAGTTTGAAGAGAGTATCGGGAAAGTTTGGGATAGATTTTTGCATAAAAAAGTGACCAAATTACATACACAACAGAGTATTGCACTTGCTGATATCTCATCTTCTCTTACTCTGTTTTACCACCTTTTGGGTGGTGAACAAGGAAAATCTATCCAAGCAACAGATAAACGAACCATCGATACAAAACGAACACTAATAGAGAAAATCTCTTTTATGGGGAAAGAGTTTTATCTTCCATGGCAAGATGAAAAATCACTCTATCTTCCACCAACTTTAGGATATTTTCCACACTACAAATACAATGAGTTGCACTATTATTGGCTTGTAGCGATGATGACGCAAGAAGATGAAAATGGAACAAATAGCATGAAAGAAAATACCAAAATGAGTGAGTATTTACAAAAAAAATATACTGGTTTTGAGAATTTTTACACATATGCTACAGAGTATTTAAGTACACAATTTGAACAGTTAGAGTTTATTAAGTCTTCCCCTTTAGAAGAAAATGAAGATTTACTAAACCACTATCCAAATCCTTTATGGATATATCCTAAGCCTTTTTCAAAAAACATAAAACAAAGAGGAAACAGTGAAGAAGAGGAACTCCAAAGAACCAATGAAAAACAAAAAAATGATACTTTAGCGATGAAAAAAAAGACAAATACCTTAGATGATAAAAAAGAAACAGATGGCTTTTTAGCTTTTTTACCAGAATCTTTGATGAGTATCTTTGAACAAGTCAATGTAGATAGGATGGAAGATGAGAGTTTTGATGAAAATGCTTTGTATCATGCTGAGGATTTAGATGAGATAACTTTAGGGGAAAAACAAGCCAATCTTGCTTCAAGAATCAAGATGGATTTAGAAATGGCACCCGATATGCGAGAGGTTTACCCTTTGGGAAAAGGTCATTTGATTGATGAGTGGGATTATAGAAAAGATGTGTATCTCAAAAATTATGTTCGTATCAAACCACAAGTTACGATAAATGTAATTCCAATAGAACTCCCATTAAGGCTCAAAAAAAGTGTCAAAAAGATTGAAAAAGCTTTGGATATAGTAGCACTTGATAGAATAAAAAATGATAGATTACCTTATGGGGATGAGCTGAATCTTGACACTTGGATTGACTATAAGGGGCATCAAAATAAATCTTTGCATCACCAAAACTTTTATACTACATTTGAGAAAAAAACAAGAGATATCGCTACACTTATTTTAGCTGATGTTTCCCTCTCCACCGAAGGTGGTATTACACAAGATACAAGGATAATAGATGTTATCAAAGATGCTTTGATGGTTTTTAGTGAGGCATTAGAGAGATTGCATGATAAGTTTGCCATCTACTCTTTCTCGTCGTTGCAAAATAAAAAAGTCTATTTTACGATTATCAAAAATTTTAAAGATAAATATGATGAGCTTATTCGTGGACGAATTGATAGTATGCAACCTTTTTGCTACACAAGGCTAGGTGCTGCTATAAGAGAATCTGCAAAAATTTTAGAAAAACAGTCTTCAAAAAATAAGTTGCTCCTTATTATAAGTGATGGCAAACCAAATGATGAGGATAGATATGATGGAAGATATGGGATAGAAGATACCAAAAAAGCGATTGAAGAGGTGAAGAAAAAAGGGATTACCCCATTTTGTATCACTGTTGATTCACAGGGGAGAGAGTATCTTTCTTATTTATTCGGTAAAAATGGTTTTGCGATAGTTAAAGATGGGCTAAAGTTGCCAAAAGTGATACCAGAAATCTATATAAATCTTACAAAATAAACAATAAACAAAGGAACACAATGTCAAATATATATTATAAAGCTCAATCAAATGAAGTGGAGCTTTTTGAGTCAAGTGCTAAAATGAACTTACCAGTGCTTATTAAAGGTCCAACAGGATGTGGAAAAACAAGATTTATAGAATATATGGGGCAAAAATTGGGGCGAAATGTATATACAGTTGTGTGTCATGATGACCTAAGTGCAGCTGATTTGGTGGGTCGCCATCTTATTAATGAACAAGGGACATTTTGGCAAGATGGACCACTTACACAAGCGGTGCGAAACGGGGGAATTTGTTATCTTGATGAAGTTGTGGAAGCGAGAAAAGATACTACAGTTGTGTTACACTCTTTGGCTGATTATCGAAGAGTACTCCCTATTGATAGGACAGGTGAAGTTATAGAAGCACATAAAGATTTTATGTTAGTAGTTTCTTATAATCCAGGGTATCAAAACCTCCTTAAAGGGATGAAACCAAGTACAAAACAAAGATTTATCTCTTTAGAATTTACCTATCCAAAAGAGGAGATTGAAAAAGAGATTGTGATGAAAGAGAGTGGGGTGGATGAAAAAATAGCTTCAAAACTTGTCTCAATCGCAACGAGTATCCGAAATCTTGACGAGAGTGAGTTAGAAGAAGCAGTCTCTACAAGGCTTTTAATCTATGCAGCGAAACTCATAGTTCAAGGTTTTGATCCCTATGAAGCTTGTCTCCACTCTATTATTTACTCTTTGAGTGACGAATCAGAATTAATTGAGGTGCTTCAAAAACTTGTGAAATTATATTTTGTGTGATGAACAAATATTTTCTTGATGTTTATCAATCTATTTACGAAGCAAGTAGTTTATACTCTCTTTTTTATGAGGATAACTAATTATGCAGCTTCTTTTTACCATACTGTTTTTTCTTTTTGTAGGTTCGCCTCTTTTTGCTCTTACTCTTCAAGAGGCTACAGAAGCACTTCACAAAAACAATACTACTTTAGCAATCTCTCATCAATATATCAATAAAGCGAACCAAAAATACGAGCAAAAAAATGCTCAGCTCTATGGCTCTTTTGATGCCATAAGCTCTATTACAAAATACAATGAAAAAAGAACTTTAGCTCCACTTGCACCCCCAATATCACCAAATGTAGCTACGAGTGATACTCTTTCTAGCATCGGGATAAGTTATGGTGTGACACTTTTTAGTGGGTTTAAAGATAGTTCACAAATAGAACTTTCAAGCCTTGCGACACAGATCGAACAAACGAAACACACCCTGACTAAGTCCCAATTAGAGTTTACTCTCCAAAGTTTATTTTGCGATATTGGATCTCTTCAAAAAAATCTTTTAGCTTCAAAGGAATATCAAAAAGCACTTCAAAAAATCTATGATTTTACCAAGTATGAGTACGATTTGGGGAAAAAGTCGCAACTTGAACTGCTTAAAATAGAAGCAGATTTGGAAGAGTCACAGAGTATTTTGATAGAGGTAAAAACAAAAATTGATATTTTAAAATATGCTTTGAGTGTTTTAGTTTATGGAGAAAAAAAAGATTTTGAGATAGAAGATTTAGAAGAAAGAAACTTAATAATTGAGTTAAATTTGGAAAATCTTCCAAAAATAAAACTTGCCAATTTAGGGGCAAAATCAAAAGAGAAATCACTACAAAGTACAAATTCGATTTACTATCCAAGAGTGATTTTTAATACAAGTTATAATGATATTTATGGTGCAGGAGAAAAAGAAAACATCACCACAGCAAGCTTCAATCTTTCATGGAAACTGTATGATTTTGGTGCAAGAGAAAGCCAAGTGCAAGAGGCAAAAATTGAGCAAATAGAAGCAAAACTAGAACTTCAAAAAACAAAAGAGGAGATCTTGCAAAGTATCTATGAAGCACAAAAAAATATTGAAAAAAATGAACAACTTTTTAAAAGTGCTACCACAAATCTTAAAGTTGCACAAAAAACAAAAGAGATAGAGGAAGTACTCTACAAAGAGGGGCAAAAAGATATCAGTGATTATCTTCTTTCAATGGCAAAATTTGCCCAAAATGAAGCAAAACTTATCACAACTCACTCTGCGCTTTTAAAATCAAAATACTATCTTCATAGTATTATAAAGGAATAATCAAAATGAAAAAAATCGTACTCATATTATTAATTGCAGGGCTTTTCTTTGTAGGCTTTAGACTTATACAATCAAAAAAAGAGGAGCAAAGCAACCAGCCAACTGCATTTATTTCACAGGAGATTTCAAAACCCCAAATAGAAAAAAGAAAAGAGGATAATTTTGAGTATTTTCAAGCCAAAAGTGAAGCGACTTTTAATCCAAAAATAACTACAAAAATCTCTGGCTATATTCAAAATATAAAAGTTAAAGAAAATCAAGTAGTACAAAAAGGGGAAGTTTTGGTGCAAATTGAGACAAATGAATACCAAAATAATCTCAAACAATCACAATTTTTAATCCAATCATCCAAAAAAGGTATCGAATCACTTAATCTTTCCCTTGAATCACTCAAACTTGATAGTGATTTGGCAAAAACGCAGTATGAAACAAATCAAAAATTATATCAAATAGGTGGTATTGCAAAAGAAAAATTAGAGTTTTCTTATATCACATGGAAACAAAAAGAATCAAAATATCAAAGTACTTTAGAATCTATCAAAGCAAAAGAGTATGAACTCCAAAGTATCACAGCATCGCTTGCTTCAAAAGAGTCACTCGAAAGTTATTACACTCTTAAGTCCCCAATAAATGGAATAGTTGAGAAGATTTTGCTTGATATTGGGGATTTGGTAAATCCAAATCAGCCAATTATAACTCTTGTTTCAAATGAAAAAAAACTTATATTTTCCTATGCTAGCGATGCGATTAAACCCCATCAAGAGGTATTTTTGGAAGATGAAAGAATAGGATATATCGATTTTATAAGTCCAAGTAGTGAAAACTTTTTGCAAGTTGCGACTATTAAACTTAC
>CAMCYD010000078.1 GCA_945883785.1 Helicobacter pylori PMSS1 | reverse complement strand
TTACTGATTTAAAGGATGAACTAAACAAAAATGTATTAGAAGCATTTGGTTTAAATGAACAAGAACATTCATTGGTAAATTATGCAAATAATATAATTATTCCTTGGATAATGGGAAAAAAAGAACAAAAGTATAAGATAGCATTCAATCAATTAAAATATAAAGATGAAAAACTAAAAGAGTATGTCAACATATTTATAAAACACTACTCGAATATCTATAAACAAAATAATTTACATTTTAAAGTAGAAATTTTATGGGATAAATACGCAATAGGTATTTACTTTAAAGTTTTAAAAGAAAAACCTGATGAAGATATAACTTGGAAAAAAGAACCAGATATAAAAAACTTTTTAAAACTTTCTAGTGGCGAAACAGTAGAGAATTTATTTATTCAAAAAGATATAAAAGGTTTTGAGTCTGATGGATTTTATGTAGTTAAACCAAATGAGTATAAAAATTGGCATAAGGCTATAGGATATTTAGATTTTTATGAATTTGATGATGCTATCTTAAAGGCAGGAAGATAGATGTTTAACGAATATGAAAATACACTAGATGCAAATAATTTTTTGACTAAGCAAATGAACTATATCACTAGATTTAAGGCACTCCTTAAAGAAATATATCAAAACTATGAACTTCTTATAAAGGATAAAATAAAAGTACCTATAAATGAAAATAAAATTAGAGATATTTTAGTTGATAATTATTTGAGCAAAAATATCAGTAATTATATTTTTAAAAAAGAAGAATCTAATAATTTAGGAAGAGTTGATATATTTGTACAAGAGACCTTTACCGATGATAAACCAAAGTTTATAATTGAATGTAAAATCTTGGATGATAAAAAAATAAATGGAACGGAAGGGCTCAATGCAAAATATATTAAAAATGGTATTCAAAGATTTTTAACAGAGCATTATTTTTTAGAAAATGATTTTAGAATAAGTGCAATTATAGGTTTTGTAGTTAGTAAACTAGATATTTTAAATAATATTGATTCTATAAATAAACTTACGGATAAGTTATTGAATAATCTTGTAGTTATTAAGCAGAAAATATTTTTAGAAAGTGATAATCTTTATAAATCTATCTATACAACTTGTAATAATAAAGAGTTTATTGTTTATCATCAAATGATGGATTTTTCATTAAATATTAAGTAGGTGATAAAAAATGAGTATACAAAAAACAGAAAATCAAATTAATTATAAGTTTAGAAAGTAAAAAAGAGATTTACAATCCTTTGGATATTATAAAAAATCCGTACATCTTAGAGTTTACGGGATTGGAGCGAAAACTACAAGGGAAGATGTATTTATCTTTTATATGGCTGGACATGGTATCACTGATGCAAAGACGGGAGCATATTTTTATTTGCCAAGTGATTTTAGATACAAAAATGAGGATAGTGTACGAACAAGTGGAGTTGGGCAAGATGATTTTACCCTTGCACTTTCTCGTATCCAAGCCTTGAAATCTATCACTTTAATAGATACTTGTAATAGTGGAAGTTTCGCAGAAGCACTAGCTAGTCGAGGGGTATTACAAAAAACAGCGATAGATAAACTCAGTCGTGCAACAGGAAGAGCAACTTTGGTAGCAAGTAGCAAAGACCAAGTAGCACTTGAAGGGTATGAGGGTCATGGAGTATTTACCTATACGATGATGGAAGCACTAAATGGTAAAGGATACAAAGGTGGAAAAATCACTATCAAAAATCTAGCAAGTTATATCGAAGATGTATTACCTGAGCGAACCTATCAAAAATGGGGATATGAGCAAGTTCCACAAAGTCATATTACTGGAACTGATTTTCCTATTGGGGTGAAGTAAAAGTGATAAATGGTAGAATAAAGACAAATAATAGGATGGATAAGAGATGAGATTGAAACTTAAAAATATTGGTATCGTCAATGATGCTGATATTAAAATTGATGGACTTACTGTCATCGCTGGTGAAAATGATAGCGGAAAAAGTACAGTTGGGAAAGTTTTGTATAGTTTGATAAAAACTATACGATGGGCTAGTAATACTTCTAGTGAAATTAAAAGAAGTGAAAATATCTATTGCGATAGATTTAATAGATACATCAAAAATCTTTTCAAAAATCAAATTTCTCAAAATGGTAAAATATTATTTCATTATGATGGTGAAGTTTTTGATTTACAGATACAAAAAGATAGATGTATAAAATTTAAAGCAAATGAAAATTACTCAAATAAAAACCCAAAAATGACATCGCCACTTTTGATTGAGACACCATATATTTGGAATCTAATCCCATCTTTAAAAACCATAAGAAACCTTGAAGCCCAAAATACAGAGATAGACTTTGAAATCTTAGATACACTAGGGGATCTTTATTTCGCACTTACTACAAAACTAAAGGATAGTGATAAAATAAAATTGAATGTAGATTCTATCATCAAAGGACATCTTGATGAAAATAGTTTGGGAAATTTCGTTTTTCAAAAAGAAGATAAAAATATAGAGCTTGTAAATACCGCTATGGGGATAAAGTATTTTGGGATACTTCAAGTTTTGTCAGATAAAAATCATTTTTACGATGGACAAGTCCTTATCCTTGATGAACCAGAAGTGCATCTCCATCCGAAGTGGCAATTGAGATTGGCGGAAGTTATCGTATATCTTGCAAAAAATGGTATAAAAGTTTTGGTAAATTCTCATAGCCCCTATATGATTGAGGCTTTACAAAGATATAGTGAACAAGAAAATTTAGCTGATAAAACAAACTTCTATTTGGCACAAGACGGAGTAATAGCGAAAAAAGAGGATAGCAATTCTGCAACATTAAGTGAAATATTTGAAAAACTTTCAGAACCTTTTGATGAATTTGAAGCTATGGAAAGTGAACGATTGAATCATGGCTGATATCAAAGAGTTTATTTCAAAATATTCTACTTATCAAACAACTTTCAAAGAGGTGAGTTTTGATAGCCAAAACAATCAACACCTTTGCCTCGATGAGACCATTTCGACATTTAATTTTGATGCTATTATTTCTGATATCTATCCAAATCCTATGACTTATCGCCCAAAATCATTTGATAGTATCTTTATAGATGGAGATACTATCTACTGCATAGAGTTTAAAAACGAAAGAAAACCAGATAAAAATGAAGTAGAACAAAAACTTATTAATGGTAAGCAAGAGCTTGAAAAGTTGCTTGTCGCTCAAAATATACAAAAAGATGAGTATAAATTTATCTTTTGTTTGGTTTGTAATATTTTCAAACCAAAAGAGGAGAGATACAAAAGAGGAATTTTAAACTATCCTCTTAAGATGTACCTCCAAAAGCACAAAGAAACGAATTTTGTAGATGATATTTTTACTGAAGATGTGGAGTTCTTCTTGCAACAATTTAAGAAGATTGGTAGAAAATTGGTTTGTTAGTTTAAAAATGATGATTTTGAATTGTTTTATACCAAATCAAATAAAAAGTAGTATTTCAATTCCAGTCACTGCGAGGCACGAAGCAGTCCAAGAAGCCGACTTTATGGATTGCTTCGTACCTCGCAATGACCAAATTTAACATATTACTATCTTTTTTAAATGGTATTAGAAGCTTAATTACAATTAATAAAGAAATAAGGGTGGAAATGAAGAAGATAACATTGGGTAGTTTACTTGTAGCATTAACACTTGAAGTATAATGGCTTTTGGATTGTTTCGTGCCTCGCAATGACTGAGTTTAATGATTTTAATAAAAAAGGAGAATGTGATATGAATATTTTATTTGCTTCAAGTGAGATTTTCCCCTATGCCAAAAGTGGTGGATTGGCTGATGTTGCTTATAGTTTGCCTCAAGATTTAAGGCTGGAAGCCACTGTTTACACAGTTATGCCACTTTATAAAATAGTTGACAGAGTAAAATATGAGATAGAGTATCAAGGGACGAGCTTTGATATTTGGCTTGGTGGTGTACGGCATCAAATTGATATTTTTTCAAAAAAAGAGAGTCCCTGTGAACTCTTTTTATACAATCCCATTTTATGTGATAGGGATGGGATGTATTTCGATACATTTGGCGATTTTGGGGATAATGCTCTTCGATTTGGGCTTTTTTCGTATGCGATTATTGAAACAATGTTACAACTCAATCTTAACTGCGATGCTATACACATTAACGATTGGCAGACAGCTTTGGTTGCACTTTTAGCCAAAACAAAATATTTTCTGACTCAAAAAATCATCTTTACTATTCATAATATAGCATATCAAGGGATATTTCCAAAGAAAGTTATGGATGAGCTTGAGCTTGATTGGGATGAATGTTTTAAAAATGATAGACTTGAATATTTTGACAATGTCAATTTTCTCAAAGCTGGAATTTTTTACAGTGACAAAGTAACGACGGTCAGTCCAAGTTATGCCAAAGAGATACAAACAAGTGCATTTGGACATACTTTAGAAAATACTTTAGTAGCCAATAACTACAAATTAGAAGGGATTTTAAATGGACTGGGATTTGATGTATTTGATCCTGCAACAGATAAGGATATCTTTCAAAAATTTGATGCAAAAAGTTATGAGTTAAAGCAAAAAAATAAAATAAAACTTCTAAAAGAGTTAGGATTGGAAGGCGATGAGAAGCCATTATTTATCTTTATTGGACGATTTGCGATGCAAAAAGGTGTTGATTTGATTGTTGAAAGTTTGCATCTCTTGAAAGATTTGGATATTAACTTTGTTATTTTGGGAAGTGGTGAAAAATATTATAATCAAATTTTTGAAAACCTCGGTAGTAAGTACAAAAATATCCACATCACAGTTGGATTTGACGAAGCATATAGTAGAAAGCTTTATGCAGCTTGTGATTTTCTTGTAATGCCTTCGAAATTTGAACCTTGTGGGCTTAATCAGATGATTGCTATGAGATATGGGTCATTACCGCTTGTAGCTCATACGGGAGGATTGCAAGATAGTGTGTTGGATTTTACAAATACGGATGAATATTCTAAGAACACAGGAATAGGGATAGTCTATCACGAACACACGATGTTTTGGTATATGTTTGCCATCACAAAAGCTATTTCACTATATACAAATAAGAGTAGATATACAAAGCTAGCTATCCATAATATGAGCGTTGATAATTCATGGAAAAGTTCTTCAAAAGAGTATATGAAGTTGTACAGATGAATTTATACATAGATTTTGGTGGAACACATTTTAAATATTGCTTTGATGATGAAGAGGTCATTCTTTTAAAGAGTAGTGAAGTTGATTTGATTTCATTTTTGGATAATCAAATAAGGTCTAAAAAAGATATACAAAACATTGCTATTTCATTTGCTGGACAAGTAAAAGATGGCATAATAATAAGTGCTCCAAATATAAATATGCAAGAATTGCATATCAAAGAGTATATTGAAAAGAAATATGGCATTGATGTGGTTGTAGAAAATGACTTAAATAGTGCAAGCGTGTATGAGTACTCTAAATATAAAGATAGTAATTCTATGGTTGTTTTGTATATTGGTACTGGTTTTGGTTGTGGAATAGTTATAGGGGATAAAGTATTATACGGAAAAGATAACTTTGCTGGAGAAATAGGGCACATACCATTTAGGAAAACTAAAAAACGATGTGTATGTGGTAGGGATGATTGTTTGGAACTCAGTGTAAGTGGTAAGGCTTTAAGAGGTTTAAAACTTAACGAAATTGATGAGGAAATGAAACAAACTTTTTTGGATGGACTACGACATGCATTTTTTACAGTGTTAAATATATTAAATTGTGATAGCTATATTTTAGGTGGTAGTGTAATTTTAAATAATGTTTGGCTTTTGGATTTTTTAAAAGAAGAATACAAAACTAGTTCATTTTATCACTCAAGAGGAGAGTTGAAAATATATATGTCAGATTCGGAATATGGAAATTTGGAAGGTTTAAAAATAATAGTAAGGAATACAATAAATGGAAAGATATAGACAATACAAAATAAATGCAAAATACAGCAAGTCTGTAGCGTATTTTTCAATGGAATTTGCTATCCATCAGGCATTGAAAATATATAGTGGAGGGCTTGGATTTTTAGCTGGTTCTCATATGAGAAGTGCCTATGATTTGCAACAAAATATCATAGGAATAGGGATGCTTTGGAGTTATGGGTATTATGACCAAGGAAGAGATGAAGATAGAAATCTTAGAGTTGAATTTCGTAGAAAAAGATATTATTTCCTTGAAGATAGCGGGGTTACTGTAAGTGTTACAATTAACTCTAAAGAGGTAAAAGTAAAAGCATATATCGTTCCAAGTGAGACTTTTGGAACCGCTCCTATTATTTTGCTTTCAACTGATATTGATGAAAATGATTATCTAGCAAGAACTATTACTCATAAACTCTATGATTCAAACAATGAAACAAGAATTGCTCAAGAGATTATTTTAGGGATTGGTGGAGTGAAAGTATTAGAAGCTTTAGGCATTAGTCCAGATATTTATCATATGAATGAGGGACACGCACTTCCTTTGGTGTTTGAATTGTATAGGAAATCAAAAAGTTTTGAAGCGATTAGAAAACAAGTTGTTTTTACAACTCATACCCCTGAAGCTGCTGGAAATGAGGAACATAGCTTATTTTTACTCCATAAAATGGGATTTTTTGATGAGATGAGCATTGAAGAGGTTAGAGAGAAAATGGATGTTCATAACGACCTATTTAGCTTAACAGTTGGGGCATTAAAAATCTCAAAAATAGCAAATGCCGTTTCAAGAATGCATTGTGATGTATCCAATAAAATGTGGTCTTGGGTAGAGAATAAATGTGAGATAACCTATATCACAAATGCACAAAATAGAAGATATTGGGCAGATAAAGGGCTTCTAAAGGCACTCGATGAGCATGAAGACTATGAACTTGAAGCTCGAAAAAAACATCTCAAAAGGATGCTTTTTATCGAAGTTGCAAATCAAACAGGAAAAATGTTTGATCCAAATATCCTCACAATCGTGTGGGCAAGAAGATTTGCTGAGTATAAACGACCTGGATTGTTAAAATATGATTTTGAAAGATTTCTTAATTTTGTCAAAAGTCAAGATTTACCAGTTCAAATCATTTGGGCTGGGAAACCATACCCATTTGATAGTGGTGCTATCAATATTTTTAATGAATTAAACTACATAAGTAGGGAGTACAAAAATATTGCCGTTTTGATTGGATATGAATTAAATCTCTCTATGATGCTCAAAAAAGGTGCAGATATTTGGCTGAATACTCCACGAGTTACAAGAGAAGCAAGTGGTACAAGTGGGATGAGTGCTGCTATGAATGGTGCTGTAAATATTTCAATTCCAGATGGTTGGCATCCAGAGTTTGAAAAACATGGAGTAAATTGCTTTACTATTCCAGCTATCGCAAAAGAATTGTCTCATGAAGAGCAAGATAGACTTGATAATCAGCATTTGATGGAGATACTTGAAAATGAGGCATTGCCAACATATTATAAAAATAAAAAACAGTGGATGACAATAATGAGAAACTCGATGATTGATACACTCAATGATTTTGATTCTGGTCGAATGGCTCATGAGTATTATATGAAGATGTACAACAATTAAAGTTCAATAAAGGATATACAAATGTTATCAAATATAGAAAGAATGCAAAATATCAAAACAATAAAAGATGTGGATTTGGAAAACAAAAGGGTTTTAATACGAGTTGATTATAATGTTCCTATGGACGCAACTCACAATATTACAGATGATACAAGGATAAAAGAGTCTCTTGCAACAATTGAGTATTGCATCGATCATAAAGTCTCTTACATAGTTCTAGTAACTCATCTTGGGCAACCAAAAGAGATAGATGAGAACTTTTCAACAAAACATCTTCTCAAAAGGCTCAGCAGACTTTTGCATAAAGATATAGAGTTTGTTGAAAATTTTGAAAATTTTGCTCCAGAAAATGGGAAAGTATATCTTTTTGAAAATATTCGATTTTTTAAAGGGGAGACAAAAAATGATGAAACTTTGGCAAAACAATTGGCAAATCTTTGTGATGTGTATGTCAATGATGCCTTTGGAACAGCCCATAGAGAGCATAGTTCTACTTTTGGTGTGGCTAAATTTGTCCCTGTGAGTGTGAGTGGATTTTTACTCAAAAAAGAGATAAGTGCTTTTGCAAAAGCACTCTTTACCCCCGTTAAACCTATTACACTAGTGGTTGGTGGAGCGAAAGTCTCTTCAAAAATTGTGCTTTTAAAAAATATTATTCAAAAAGTCGATAAAATCATCATTGGTGGAGCGATGAGTAACACCTTTTTGAAAGCTTTGGGGCATGATATGAAAGCTTCTTTGGTGGAAGATGATTTTTTAGAAGAAGCTAGAATTATCCTTATGATGGCAAAACAAGCCAAAGTAAATCTTTATTTGCCTGTGGATGTTGTTGTAAATGATGATATAGAAAAACGAACCAATATCAAAATCGTCCCAGTTCAAGAGATGGACGACAACTTTAGGGCTTTAGATATAGGACCAGCGACTGTGCGACTTTTTGAAGAGGTGATAGGGCTTTCAAATACTATTATTTGGAATGGACCTATGGGGATGTTTGAAGTGGATTTATTTTCAAAAGGGACTTTCAAAATCGCTCACGCGATAGCTGATACTTACGCTTACACAATAGCTGGTGGTGGGGATACGGTCAATGCCATCATACAATCTGGTGAGAAAGATAATTTTTCATTTATCTCAACAGGTGGTGGAGCTAGTTTGGAACTTCTTGAAGGAAAAGTTTTGCCGGGTGTGGTTCATCTGAATCAATTAGGAGTGTAAAAGATGGATAATGCAAGTCAACTTATTGCCCAAAGTTTAGGTGATGGAGGATGCGGGTATAGTGGAGTCATACAAAATAGTGAAGTGCTTTTTCTCTCTCAAAGTGAGTATGAAATACCAAGCAGATATTTCACAGATACCTTAACTTTGTTGCCTATAAATCCGCAAAATTCTTATCTTTACTGGGAAGTGACTGATGAAACTTTAGAAAAGTTTGGAATCTCTCTCCTTGATGTTCATCTTATCATCTCTATTTTTGATGAAAATAACAATGAGATATCTTCATTTTCCACACAATTGAGTGTTGGAGATTATTATTTGAAACACGAAACAAAGTCTAAAAGTTTGATTGCAAAATTGTATTTCAAAGTGGATGAGAATAGTTTTGTAACTCTTCAAGCATCTAATACAATCAAGCTTTTTGATGCAACTCTCAAAGGATATGCCAATTCACCACTTTTGGGTGAATTTCTTTTTGAAACTATCCAAAAAGAGAAAGATGGGGAGATATCAAGTGTCCATTCGATGTCACTCTTAAAAAATAAAAATTTAAGCTCCCAAGCGGTGCTTATTAAGGAAACTAGATGATAAAAGGCTATTGGATACCGATATTACACTCCCATTTACCGTTTGTAAAACATCCACAATATGAAAATTTTTTAGAGGAATTTTGGTTATTTGAAGCGATTAGTGAATGTTATATCCCACTCCTTCAAAGGCTTCAAAAACTTCAAAATGAGGGAATCTCTTTTTCCCTCACTGTGTCAGTCACACCGCCACTCTCCGAGATGTTAGATGATGTTCATCTTATGGAGAAGTATGAGAGATACCTTGATAGACTTATAGAGCTTGGGGAAAAAGAGGTGGTTCGGACACTGCATAGTGAATATGAACAAATTGCTCGGTTTTATTTTGATTTTTTTACTCAGACAAAAGAGTTCTTTTGTGGATTTTTGGATAAAAAAGTATTAAATGGGTATAGATATTTTTATGATTTAGGCAATCTTGAAATCATCACTTGCGGGGCAACACACGGATTTTTACCCCTTTTAAGTATCAATCCAAAAGCGGTTGATGTGCAAGTTGAAGTGGCAGTTGAGAGTCATAAAAAACATTTCCATAAACAACCAAGGGGAATTTGGCTCCCTGAATGTGCTTATTATGAGGGGTTGGATGTTGTTTTACAAAAGAACAACATCGAATTTTTTATTATGGATGCACACGGTTTAGTTTATAGTGAACCGACACCACAATATGGAGTGTATTCCCCGATTATCTCCCCAAATGGTGTGGCTGCTTTTGGGAGAGACCATCAATCTTCAAAACAAGTGTGGAGTTCAAAAGAGGGATATCCTGGGGATGTGTGTTATAGAGATTTTTATCGAGATATTGGATATGACTTAGATTTTGAATATATCAAAGAGTATATCAATCCTGAAGGACATAGGGTATTTACAGGGTACAAATACCATAAAATAACAGGGGAAACCGACCATAAAGAGATATACAATCCATATGTTGGGGCTCATAAAACCAAAGAACATGCGCAAAATTTTCATTTTAATCGTGAAAAACAAATGGAGCATATCGGAGGGTTTATGGATAGACTTCCTTGTGTTGTTTCCCCTTATGATGCTGAATTATTCGGGCATTGGTGGTTTGAGGGGGTTGAATTTTTGTACAATATGTTTAAAGAGATAGATAAGCATAAAGTGATAAAAGCTATCACTCCAGCACACTATTTGGATTATAATCCGCACAATCCAGTCGCTATTCCACATCCCTCTTCTTGGGGCGATAGAGGGTATTATGATGTGTGGCTGAATCCCTCAAATGACTGGATATATAGACATCTTCACCAAATGGCAAAGAGGATGTGTGAATTTGCAGATAAATATAAAAATAATGCAAATGAAAATGAGGAGAAAATCCTCTCTCAAATGGCACGAGAGCTTCTTTTGGCTCAAAGTAGTGATTGGGCTTTTTTGATGACAACAGCGACAGCGACAGAGTATAGTACTGAACGGACAAAAGAGCATATCCATAATTTTTGGCTTTTAGCAAAAATGGTAGAGGGGAACTTTTTTGATGAAGTAGAGTATAAAGAAATAGGTGAAAAAAATTCAATATTTGATTTTTTAAATTTTAGAAGTTATTGCAAGACGAAATAAAAGGTAGGGGAAAATGAAAAGGACAAAAATATTAGCAACAGTCGGTCCAGCAAGTGATAGTTTGGAGATAATAAGGGAGCTTATTGGCGCTGGGGTAAATCTTTTTCGTTTAAATTTTAGCCATGGAAGTTATGAATACCATACAAAAGTGTTGGAAAATATACGACAAGCAAGTAAAGAACTCGCTATCACAGTTGGGATAATGCAAGATATCTCGGGACCTAAGGTGCGAATTGGAGATATCAAGGAGACTTTTAAAATCAATAGTGGGGATAAAATAACTTTTGTCCCAAATGAAATTATTGGATATCAAGAATCTGTGAATAGTTATGTTGTGAGTATCAATTATCCAGATATTTTAGCGAAAGTGCAAGTGGATGAGTTTATCTATCTTTACGATGGAGCGATAAGGGCAAAAGTGGTGGAGACGACCCCAAATCTTATCGCTATTGTTGAAAACCACGGGATACTTACTTCTAAAAAAGGGGTAAATTTCCCAAATACAGCTATCAATATCGATGTTATTACAAAAAAAGATGAAAAAGATATCGCTTGGGGAATCGAAAATAAGGTTGATTTTTTTGCTATTTCTTTTGTCCAAAATAAACAAGATATGTTGCATGCTAGAGAACTCCTTGGCTCATATGATGGGAAATTGATAGCAAAAATTGAAAAATTTGATGCAGTTGAAAATATAGATGAGATTTTGGATGTCAGTGATGGGATAATGGTAGCAAGGGGAGATTTGGGGATAGAAGTCCCTTTTTATCAAGTTCCTATCATCCAAAAAATGCTTATCAAAAAAGCTAACGAGAGGGGAATGCCAGTTATCACTGCGACTCAAATGCTTTTAAGTATGACACAAAATGAAAGAGCTACAAGGGCGGAGATAAGTGATGTAGCCAATGCAGTTCTTGATGGGACAGATGTCGTGATGCTCAGTGAAGAGAGTGCAGTTGGGGTCAATCCAGTCAATGTGGTAAAAACGATGAGTAGTATCATCGAACAAACTGAAACTATCTATCCATTTGCAAAACAAGAGGATATGAAAAAAGATGATTCTTTTGATATGATTCAAGCGAGTGCCACAAAACTTGCTGATGATATTGGAGCTAAAGCAATTTTAGCTTTGACGAGTTCTGGGACATCAGCTATAAAAATGGCACGATATAGAGCTAAAACACCTATCTTTGCTTTTTCAAGAAATGAAGAAACTTTAGCAAAACTCACACTTTCGTGGGGAATTTTACCAATAGCAACGATAGTAGGGGAACATAAACACAATATGTACACCACACTTTTTAAAACAATGGAAAAACTTGGGATTTTGGATAAGGATGGACCTTATGTTGCCACTATCGGTCATCCTGTAAGAACCATCGGTTTGACGAATACTATCAATGTTTTGGGTAGAAATGAGATTGAATACTATTTGAATTCAAAATAGGGCTTTGTAAGTTATTTTTTTTCATTTAAAGAATTGAGCCACTTGCAAATTCAAACAAATGATTATAAACAGCTTCAATCATCATCTTTTCACTTTAAAAATAACCATTTACAGGGAGTAAATAGTGATTTTTAAAGTGAAAATCTAATAATTGCTACTATTCATACTCAAAATCTTTGAA
>CAMCYD010000077.1 GCA_945883785.1 Helicobacter pylori PMSS1 | reverse complement strand
ATCATCACCCATACCAGTTAAAATAAAGGCTGTGACATTTTTATCGCAATTTTTTGCTATAGAATTAAACAAAACATTTACACTTGGCTTATGAGAATTGACTTTTGGTGCATCTTTTAGTTTGACCCTATAATATCCTTGTTCATCTTTCTCAACTTCCATATGAATTCCACCTTTTGCTATAATTATTTTATTATCACAAATCATTTCACCATCTTTTGCTTCAACTATAAGTGAAGGTGTTATGTTGTTTAATCTTGTAGCAAAACTATTCGTAAATCCTTCTGGCATATGTTGGGTTATCACTATTCCTTGATGATTTGGCTTTAATTTTGTAACTATCTCTTCAATGGCTTGAACACCACCAGTACTAGAACCAATAGCAACAAAACTTTTTGAAGGATTTCCAGCTTTTACATTTTCTTGAGAAATTTGTTTTTGTTCTATTTGATTTGGCATAAAATTTATTTTTGATGCAGCAGCAGCATGAATGGCTTGAACAAAAATTTCTTTTTGCTCCTCAAAATACTCTTTTACATTTATCTTTGGTTTGAGTACAATTTCAACCGCACCTAATCTAAGAGCATCAATGGCCTCAGTTGAACCTTTTGCTACAAGAGTAGAACAAATAATTACAGGTATTGGTTTTTGCTCATTTATCTGTTTCAGAAAAGTTAATCCATCCATTTTTGGCATCTCAATATCCAAAATAAAAACATCAGGCAAACCAACTTTCCTAAAAACTTCAAAAGCATCCACTGGATTTGGTGCTTCTCCTATTATTTTTATACCATCTTCATCTTTCAACATCTTAATAATGGCATTTCTTACCATCATAGAATCGTCAATTATAAAAACTTTAATCATTGTTGCACCCCATCCTAAAAAAATTCTAACTCTGAATCAGTATCTTTTGGTTTTGTTCCAGAAAATGTATCTTTCATAAATTTGAATGAACTTTTCAATGAATCCTCAACAACATAAATATTGTCAAATTCTTTTTCAATAAAATACTTATCCAAAAATATGGCAATATCTTCAACTAGTCTTGCTAAATATTCAAATCCATCAATATTTTCAATTTTTATTGTATCTTTATCAAAGTTCTTTAAAAATTTATCAAAGAGTTTAATAAACTTTTTGATTGTATCAGAAGACATCATATAACCATTTACAATTTGTGCTACTTTAGAAATATTTTTTTGTATACTTTCAAAAACTTCATCACCAATATCACCATCATCAATTCTTTGTGCCGCCTTATGCAACTCTTCACTAATAAGCATAACATCAACTTCAAAAGCATCTCTATAGGCACCCGTTGAGTTACTTTGTGATTTTATGTCAGATTTAAAATCACTGTTATTATTACACTCCGCTGTTGTGTGAAGAAGGTTATACAGTTTTGACAATAGATGATCATTTGTTGCATTTGGTGTAAAAACTATATCGCTAATATTTACTAGTTTTTCATTTCTCATTTTGTCATCAAACAAACAACATAAGCCTAGTTTTATATCTTGTGTTTTGATAATATGCGATAATATAGATGTTATATCTTCTTTATCTTGTGTTGAATTTACTATAGCCATCTGAATATTATTGCTAAGAATAAACAAGCTAAGATTTTCAATATTAAATGCTGTAGTCTCCAAAAACAATGTTTTATGAAAATAGCTGAAAATTTCATTGAATTTTGACAAATTGTCATCACCAATTATTAACAGATTTAATTCTTTTACAACATATGGAAAATATTGTTTTTTTATTTTAATCATTTTTTACACCTTTTGATATATTGCATTATGCAAATATTTTATATTTTCTATTTTTTTATCGTCAAAATGTTCTGTCAAGCTTATAATCAAATAACCACCTATTTCCAAATTATTTAAAACATTATTTATAACTTTCAATTTTGTTTCTTCTGTAAAATACAATAAGACATTTCGCAAAAAAATCACATCAAAAAACCCTATCTCTTTATTTTCTTCTAAAAGATTATTTTCATGAAATGTAATATTTTTATCACCACCCATATCTATTAACATTTTATCTCTATGTTTATTTGAACCTCGAAGGCAATACTTTTTTTGATACTTTGTTACTATTTTTTCACTCCACGAAAGTGGATACAATCCTTTTTTTGCTATATCTAAAGTTGCTGTATTTATGTCCGTTCCCAAAACTTTCCATTGGTTACTATTTGGAATACAAGTATCCAAAACCATAGCAATTGAGTAAGCTTCGGCACCCATTGAGGCAGCCGCACTCCAAACTCTTAAACTATTTCTTGTTTTTGCTATATTTTCTAAAAATTCAAAATGTTTTGATTCTCTAAAAAAATATGTTTCATTTGTACTTAGCTCATTTATAAATTCTGTTTTTTCTGTTTGAGATATTTGAACAATTTTCAAATAATTTGAATAAGAGGTGATATTGTGAAATCGTAACCTTTTGTCTAATCTCGACTGTACCATTTTCATTTTTGTATCAGCTAAAGATATTCCTGTTTCTTTAAATAGTAATTTCTGCACTATTTGAAATTCCATGTCATTTATTTGCATTGGCTCCATATTACTTCTTTATGTATTGTGCGATGGTTTTTGCCAAAGCTTTGATATCAATCTTTGTAACAACTTTTGTAGCACCAATTTTAAAAAGCTCTTCTTCCATAATGCTATTTGACATATTTGTAAATACTATAATATTTATATCATCATATTTCTCACTTGACCGCAGAATAGTTACAACCTCTTTTCCATTCATTACAGGCATCTCAATATCTGTCACAATCAATCCAATATCATCTTTATCAGCTTTATGGAGCTCATAAAGGAGCTTTTTGCCATTATCAAATATTTGATGCTTTACACCAAGTTTACTACAAGTTTTATGGATAATATTTCTAACCAAAGAACTATCATCTGCAAAAAATACAATTTTATTGCTTTCTATATTATGTGAAAGCAAATCTAAATCCATAGAAATTTTATCTTTTTTGTCACCAAACACATCCAAAATAATTTTATCAGAATCAATAATTGTACAAAGCACCTCTTTTTTACCCACCATAACTTTTGAGATAAAAGTTGATTTTGAATTTCCGCTTGAACTATCTTGCATATTTGAAGTTTCAATTGTTGTGATATATTCTACCTCTTTGACAACTAAACCAAATTTATATTCACCAAATGAGACGATAATCACTAATTCATATTCTACATCAGAAAGAACTTTTGAGCCAATCCAAGCATCAAAATTGACTAAAGTTAACATCTCTCCTCTAACATCAGCTGTGCCAATAATCAAATTATGATCATTGTTATGGACGATATTTAAATCTTTAAAAATAACCAATTCTTCAATCTTTGATACATTTTTTGCATAATATTGTCCATCTGAACCTAGAAATAATAAATATTGATTTGCATCATTTGCATTTGTTGATACAAGTTTGACCAAATCTATCTCATCTTCATCTTCATACAATTCATAATTAAATATTTCATCATTCATCGTATTTATCCTTTGCTTGCTGCCAAGTCTGCTATATTAAGAACTTCATCTTCATCCAATATAAAAATATCCTCACCACTATATCTAGCAATGTATTTAATAAATCTAGCATCAATTTTGGTACCAAAAGATGGTGTATTTCTCATACTATTTTTATCCAAACCATCAACTTCAAAAATCTCATCTATTAATATTCCTACCATATGTTCTTTATCATTTTGAAAAAGCCTGACTACTACTATTGAAGTTCGATTGTTTATTTCTGTTTTATCTAAACCAAATCTATTCAAAAGGTCAATAACACTAACCAAACTTCCTCTAATATTCAGAATTCCTTGAATGCATGTAGCACATTTTGGTACTTTTGTTAAGCTGTGATTTTCCAATATTTCACTTACTACAGAAGCTTTTAATGCATATTTATCTCCACCAGATACAAATAAAAAATATTGTTCACTATCTGGATTTAATAACTCTTCATCATCATATAGGTTGTTATCCATCTATTTGCCTCGCTTTATTTTCTACCGTTAGAATCTAGTAAATTCTCTCAAATCAATCTCTTCATGTTGTTTCATAGATTCTTTAGAATGTGCTGATAGTATTTTTAAATTATCCCCTTCGTTAATTGTAAAAAACTCCATCATTCTCAGTAATCCATTTGATTGCCCATCAAGTTCCTCAGCTGCCACTGAAAGCTGTTGAGCCATTGAAGTATTTTGTTGTGTTACACTATCAAGCTCAATCATAGCTGTACTTATTTGCTCCATTCCTATACTTTGCTCACTACTTGCATTTGAAATACTATCAATCAATGCAGCGGTTTCCTCTATCATAGGAACTGATTTATTAATCAGGTCTCCAGCTTGTTCACTCACTTTTACACTATTTTTTGTAATAGTACTTATCTCTTTTGCAGCTATTTGTGATCGTTTTGCAAGTTTTCGTACTTCAGCAGCAACAACTGCAAATCCTTTTCCATGTTCTCCTGCACGTGCTGCTTCTATCGCCGCATTAAGCGCTAACAGATTTGTTTGATAGACGATATCTTCAATAATTGTAATTCTATCTGCTATAGTTATCATCGATTCTACAGTTTTTTCAACAGATTCTCCACCTTTAACTGCCATTTTTGATGATTCATTTGCCAACACTTTTGTTTGATTTGCTTTTTTTGTATTTTCACTGATTGCACCATTTAACTCTTCAATCGCAGCCGTTGTCTCTTCAATAGCACCAGCTTGTTGTTCTGCACCACTTGATAATGATTGAGATGAAGTATTCACTTCAGCCGTTGCTTTGGCTATCTCTTCAATACCATTTCGTACTTTTGAAATAATTTGAGCAAGATTTACAATAAATTCATTGATACTTAGTTTAATATCACCAAATCCACCTGGCAAATCAAGTGCGATATTCATTGTCAAATTTCCATTACTCATAGCTCCAAGCACTTCTCTTAATTCATTAATAATATCATTTAAAATGACTACTAGTGAATTAATGCTATTTTTACTCACATCAAATGCCCCTTGATATTCAGAATCAATTATTGCATCAAAATCACCCTCTTTTAATTTCAATAAACTTCTATTGATATTATTTAAAGTGCTTTGCATATTGTTTGCTAGAGAATTTAAAGTATCTTTTGTAAATTTAAAACTTCCTTGATATTCTTTTTCAATTCTTTGAGAGAAATCCCCAGTATTCATTTTGTTCAAATTTTCATTTACATCTTGCATCAAATTTTCCATTGAAGCTATTGCTTCGTTGGTTGCTCCATGAATGTCCGCAAAGTCATTTTGATATTTATTAATTTCAACTCGAACACCAAGTTCACCTTTTTCGACGGCTGAATGAATAAGTCTAGCATCATTTACAATCTCTAACATATTGTCACCTAAAGCATTTGTTAAATCTTTGTAATAACCCAAGTTCCCAAGATAATTGCTTGTAACTCTAGCAGTAAAATCTCCTTTTGAGAATTTTTCAATTGTCTCACCAATTTCTCTATAAATGCTTGATAATAAATCGATGGTATAATTTGAATTATCGATAATTTTTGCAAAACTACCGTTAAGGTCTAAAGTATTTTCTCTTACATCTAATTTTCCAGAGGCAACACTTTTTACTAGCCCAAAAGATTTTTTCACAGATGCGCTTAACTGCTGTTGTATTGAATTAATTGATTGACAAATTTCACGCGTCACCTCATCATTTGCAACTAAATCATCGCTATCAAATTTTCCCTCTGATATACTTTTTAAAACATTTGCAATATTTTCTAAATCAAATACATTTTTTTGTTTTGCTACCATAATCTATCCTTTGTAAGTATCTATAAGTTTTGTTAAATTATCAAAAATCAAAATAGTATCGTTTTGAACTTCACTAACAGTTTCATCCAAAATATATTGGGGAGAACCCCCTTTAGCTTTTGCTACATATGTTTCCAATGCACCATGTACATGAGAGTGATATTTTAAAATATTTTCCCACTCTTTGGTTTTTGCAAATGGTTCGTTTTCTAATTCTATAAGTCTTCGTCCAAACTCACAAGATTTGCAATCAGTAACTTTTACATCAAAATTTTTATTTTTTATCTCTGTTAAAATATGTGCTTTAAATATAAGATGAGCGTTTTTGTATTTAAACCCATCGATTTTATGGACAATATCAACACCTTTTCCCAAAGATAATCTATCAATAAATTGATCATATGTCAATTCTCTTTCATCAAGATAAGCTCCGATAAGATTTAAACTTTCTTCAATTGAATGTGTTTTTTCATATTCAATCAAAATTGCATACAATTTACTCATATACTCTTTCGCAAATGGATTTACTAATTTTCTATACGAGATAAACTGAATAATCTCACCATTTTCGACGATAGGTTTCACATACGCTTTCACCCAATAAAAATCACCATTTTTCGCTTTATTTTTCACAAAAGCTGAAATTACTTCACCTTTTAAAATTCTTTGCCATAATAATTCAAACACAGCTTTTGGCATATCTTCGTGTCTTATAATATTATGGGGTTGACCTATTAAATCTTTTCTATCATACCCAGCAACTTGACAAAATATATCATTTACATAAGTGATATACCCTTTTTTATCAGTTGAACTCACTATCATATCTTTATCAGTTATATGAATCTCTTTTGGCATATTGAATTCTTCCATTTTATTCTCTCCTTAATGTTGTTTGTTGTTTCATTTCGTTCAAAAACAAGTTCTGCATAAAATCAATCATTTAGTACCGATTTGACTTTCAATTAATTTTGCTATATCAAATATAAGTGCAACTTCACCCGTACCCAAAATTGCTCCGCCACTTAACTCTTTCACATTTTCAAAAATATCTCCTAATGGTTTAATTACTGTTTGTTGCTCACCATACAATTCATCTACCTGCAAACCAACTTTATAATTTGAATATTTGACAATCACAATGTTTTCGCGAATATTACTAAAAATTTTTTCATTAAATATTTTTCTTATATCTATTAAAGGTAAAATTTCATCTCTTACATTAATTGTATTTGAACCTTTACTTTTAGTTTTATATTCATTTGTCAATTCAATACATTCAACAATATCAGACAGGGGAATAATATATTTAGTTTCCCCCGCTTGCACCAAAAATCCATCAATTACTGCCAAAGTCAATGGCAATCTGATGGTTATTTTACTCCCTTTGCCTCTAACACTATCGACATCAATTATGCCTCGTAGCTCTTCAATATTTCGTTTTACAACATCCATCCCAACACCACGACCTGATATTGCAGAAATTTCTTTTGCTGTCGACAATCCAGCACTAAAAATCAATTTATAAATCTCTTTATTTGTTAAGTTATCAGTAGCTTTTACAATATTATTTTCAATTGCTTTTTTAAGTACCGCTTCTTTGTTGATCCCTCCACCATCATCTTCTATCTCAATAACTATACTTCCAGAATCAGGATATGCTCGTAAAATAACACGACCTTTTGGTTTTTTCCCATTTGCTATTCTTACACTTGGAGTCTCAACACCGTGGTCAATAGAGTTTCTTAACATATGAACAAGTGGGTCACTCAACTTCTCAACCACACTTTTATCAAGCTCAGTTTCTTCCCCTTCAATGATAAAATCAATATCTTTTCCAATACTCTTCGCAGTGTCATTTACAATTCTTTTAAATTTAATAAAAGAATCTTTCACTTGAACCATTCGCATATCCATAACACCATCACGAACTTGCTCAAGAAGTTCATTCATGGTAGTTGCTAATTCTTCAATATCTTCATCGGCTCTATCTTCAGCCATCTGTAAAAGTTTTGAATTTTGGATAACCATCTCACCCATTTTATTGATAAGTAAATCAATTTTATAGATTTCAACTCTCAATGTTGCAGATGATTTTGCAACTTTTTGCATAGTCGCACTTTCTGCGTATATCTCTTCAACTTGCTCGATTTTATTTTCTACTATCGGTGTTTTTTCAATTTTCTCAGGAATTTTATTTGAAAGACTTTTTTCAACTTTTTGAACAACTTCTTTTGTTCCGCTTGTAATTTTTTCTTGCTTTGAATATATCCCCTCATCCCCAAATATCTCTTCAAGATTTGGATAAATATCAAAAAGTTCTTCATATTTTTGAGTATCACTTTGTTTAAATATATGAAGTTTCACATCATCTGCAACGAACTCAAAAACTTCTACAATTTCATTATAAGTACAATTTGACTGGAAAATAACTTCAAAACCTATATATGTTTTAAGGGGATCTATTTCATCTACACTTGGAATATCTGAAACTATTGGTATATTTAAGAGTATCTCACCCATTTTGTTGAAAAATTTAAAAATAGATAAAACATCCATTCCTGAAGTAAAAAAATCTTCATGAAATCGAATTGATATGTGCCATAAACTCTCATCACTTGAAGTCATTTCTATATGAGATAAATCATTACCTGCTGATTTGTCAACATTATTTTTAGTAGTTTCTCTAGTTGCTATATGTCCAGTTATAGCACTTTTGTTTACTGGCATTTTACTTATAAGCTGTTTTTTAAGATTTGCTATATCGGCTAATATTACATTATCAAATGGGATATTGTTTATACTTGCTTCCACCATATTTGATGTTACATCTTTCACTTGCATAAATAATGCTGCCATTTCGCCATCCAAAACAACATTATTTGATCTTGCTTCGTCAAGCAAGCTTTCAGCAATATGGGTAAAATTTACAATATCAGTGAAATCAAACATACCAGCAGTACCTTTTATTGTATGCATGGCTCGAAATATTTCACCTATTTTATTTGGATCTTTTGTCCCATTTTTTGCATCTAAAAGAGCATTTTCCATGATTTGGAGCTGTTCTGAAGCATCCTCATAAAATAATTCTAAATCTTCATCCATTTAGACCCCTAAAATATAAGCTACACCACTTACATTAAAAGCATTCAAAATATCATCATTTGCATTTTGAATCTGAAATAATTTATTCTTTTCAATACAAGTCTGTTTTAAAGAAATCAACAATTGAATAGCACTCATATCAATTTTAGTCACATTCGCTAAGTCAACTACTATTTTATCATCATGCACTAATGATGCTTCAAACAAATCTTTTATCTCTTCAACTTCATAAATAGTGAAAGTACTATTTTCAAGTTTCATAAAATTATCCTAAAAGTTTTTCAAGAGCTAATAAAAACTTATCTTTATTAAAAGGTTTTACCAGCCAAGCCTTCACTCCTAAATTTTTACCTTTATCTTTTAATTCTTGACTAGATTCTGTTGTTAGCATCACTATTGGTAAAAATTTATATGCTGGATCTGATTTAATATGCTCAACCATTTCCAATCCGCCCATCTGAGGCATATTTACATCACTAAAAACCAAATCTACTTGATTAGCTTTCAATTTAGCAAGTCCTTCATTTCCGTCTGATGCAGTGATTACATTGTATCCTGCAGATTCAGCTGCTTTTGAAGCAACACTTCTTATTAAACTCGCATCATCAACTA
Organism: Helicobacter pylori PMSS1; assembly: GCA_945883785.1. GTDB lineage: Bacteria > Campylobacterota > Campylobacteria > Campylobacterales > Arcobacteraceae > CAIJNA01. The sequence goes on along the minus strand of CAMCYD010000077.1, from coordinate 3,170 downwards.
TTAAAACTGTTTTCGCCATTGTAACCCTCTAATTGTAATTTGTAAAAAAATTGTAGCATAATATTATTTAGTTCTATACCCTTTATTGTAACGATATTGTTATCTTTTTTGATTCTTTGAAAAATAAAATAAAACTATAAAGCCACTTGCAAATTCAAAGATTTTGAGTATGAATAGTAGCAATTATTAGATTTTCACTTTAAAAATTACTTTTTGCTCCTTCGCAAATGGTTATTTTTAAAGTGAAGAGATGATGACTGAAATTGTTTATAATCATTTGTTTGAATTTGCAAGTGACTCTATAGTTTCCTTGTATCTAAAAGAGAGTTACATTACAAAATAGGAAACAACCATCACAACTGATATCTTTATAAATGCGATAAGTGTAGTTCCTATAATGTTTCCACTTTGACAACTTACACAACTCATATATTTTTTTGCTTCATAGTGAGCATAAAAGAAATAACCAATATTGATAAGTGTTGCACATAAAGAGAGATAGATTTGAGTATTCCAAAGAGTTTGTACACTCTCTTTATCACCTATAAATAAAGAAGCGAATAAAAGAGAAAACATCACAAAAATAATAACCTTGAAAAGTTTTGTAAAATAATCTCTCTTAAAAGTTGTTGGACAGGTTTGTGAAAAAGTGATATCAGCTCCAAATTCTAATTTTTGTTCAAATTTCTCTTTCTCCTCTTTTGAAAGTTTCAATAAAAAAGTACCTCCAAAAGTATAATCAATCTTTCGTTGAAGCAAAACACTCAAATTTCCTTCAGCCGTTAAAGATTGTTGCACACCATCTCTATCTTGATAGACAACACTAATTGTATTGTATCTTGTAACTTCAGCCGTTAATCCTGGGAAATATGCTGTTTTTTCTCTTGTAGTGATTTTACCTTTTGGATTAAACAATCTAGGATTTATAAGTTCTAAAAAACTACCATCCTCTTTTTTAACTACCACAACATTGTAAAAATTTCCAATTTGAAAAGCAGCTAAGCCATCCAAATTATTTGATTCAATAGTATCTTTTAAATCTTCAATTAACTCAAAAAGTTGATGATCAAAGATTCTAATATCGGTTGCACATAATGGACTTGTTGGGGTTGGATATGTGATTATTGTTGTAACCATTTTAAATAAGCCTTGTAAAAAATAGGATGATTGTCTTGTTTATAAGATGATATAAGCATCTCCCCACCAAAAAATGGGGAGATAAAAATTTAGTGACTTTTACTTACCACTACTAACATTTTAAGATTTATAATTACAAATCTTATAAATTGCCAAATAACACAAGTTCTCATAGATCTTGCAAATTTACCTGGAATCATTGTTAAAGCGAATTGTTGTTTTTGAAAGTTTACTTCTTCTTGTTTCATAATATTTTTCTCCCTTTTTATATATTTTTTTGTTTTTGAGATTATTCTGGAATCATCGTCCAACCAAGTTTTAACTTAGCTTTCCAAATAAATAGGTAATGTAAAATATGCTTAATCCAATGACCAGCAAGTCCAATTTCACCAAATGTATAATCAGTATCTCTACCAGTTCCAGGATATTTTTCAAAATCAGGAACAACCGGATAAACAGTCATCGCAGCTGCTTGACCATCAAAAAGACCTTTACCAGCAGATGCAACACATGCAGCTCCCATTTCAGCCATAGAAGCTTCGTGCAAAGGAGCATCTTTCCCTTTTGTAATCAAATCACATACAGAATGTGCCACAGCTTTACCAATAATACCCGATGGCATACCAGTTCGTGGAGGTGTTGGATTGATTGGAGTTCCGTTTGGAGAACTCATTGGTTTTGAGATAATATGTGGTGGTGCAAATGCAATACCAGCAGCAAACATATTTTTATAAGTTGGATTCTGATAAGTTCTTGGCCAATCACTTGCTTTCCAGTTTTCATAGCTACCCGCTGCATAATTTGCATCCACTTTCATAAATCCATTTGGAGCAAATACAGTTGCAGTGATATCTTCACCAGCTTTGTTGATAGCTTTTAGTCCAACACCAGCAAAGGGAGGGATTAACATAGAAAAATCAAAATTTTCTTCACCATAACTTCCATCAAGAAGCTCATAGCTCACTTTCCCTTTTTCAACTTTATTGACATGAGCTCCAATAATCCATTCAACATTTCGTTCAGCAAATAAAGATTCAGCAAAAAGTTTTGAACTAACAGCATATCCGCCAACTTTCATATGAAGTCCACCCATACCAAAATCGCCTAAAAATGATTCATTTGAAATCCATTTAATATCCGCCATTTTTCTCACACCAGCTTTATTAAGCTCATGCTCAACATTAAAAATATATTCAAAAGCAGCACCTTGGCAAGTACACAACCCATGTCCAGTCCCAATTAAAAACTTTTGTCTTTCGCCTTTTTTCATTTTTTCGATGCATTTTTGTAATTCGTGACTAGCATGAACAGCATGGTCGGCCGTACAAACAGAAACTGTAAATTCACCTAAACCATTTGCATCACCCAAACCAGGAGTTGCGGCAAAGTTTAGTTTTGGTCCAGTTGCATTGATTATGTAATCATATTCAATATTTTCAACTTGACCCACTTTCCCAGCCTCTGTAGATTCTACGACTACATAAGGTTTGTCACTTGATTCATTTCCCTCGGGATGGATTTCAAGTGCTTTTGCTTGATGGTATATAATACCAGCCTTTGCATAGACTGGAGCCAAATCAAAAGTAACATCCTCTTTACTCATCTGACCAACACCAACCCAAATATTTGATGGAATCCAATTCCATTTTGCATTTGGAGTTACTACCACAACCTCGTGAGCTGAACCTAACCAATTCGCTGCGAAAGTCGCAGCAGTGTGTCCTGAAACACCTCCACCTAAAACAACAAGTCTAGCCATAATTCTTCCTTATTAAAAATATATCTTTTTTATATAATTTAAAATTATATAAAGATGTAATGATTTTATTCCTTGAATAATTAAATTTAGCTTAAATATTTGATATGTTTTGAATATTTTACTCTTATGAGCCACTTGCAAATTCAAACAAATGATTATAAACAGTTTCAATCATCATCTTTTCACTTTAAAAATAACCATTTACAGGGAGTAAATAGTGATTTTTAAAGTGAAAATCTAATAATTGCTACTATTCATACTCAAAATCTTTGAA
>CAMCYD010000076.1 GCA_945883785.1 Helicobacter pylori PMSS1 | reverse complement strand
TCTAGAAAATATCCTTAACTTAAATAAAACTGATTTTTCGGTCTCACTGAAAAAGTGTTCAAGTGTTTCCGAAATCAGTGTTCAAGTAAAAGTGTAAACACTGTTCAAGTGTTTCTGAAATTAGTGTTCAAGTGAGTCCGATTTTTGCAGTTAGTAAAATCAATTTAGCAATCACTTCGTAATCAAAATTTGACTAAAATACCACTATCTCACATATAAGGGTTGCATATGAAAATAGTGATAGTTGGTGGTGGTATTACGGCTGTTTATTTAGCGAATAATTTGCTTTTAAAAGATAATTCTTTAGAAATTACAATTCTTTCAAATGAACAATTTCCCCCTTATGATAGGATTCATCTGTGTTCACTTGTCGATAATTCTTTAGGGCTTGAGGAGATAACACTAGAACTAAGTACAAATGCGAAACTATTTTTAAATGAAGAAGTCACAAATATTGACCCAAAAGAAAAAGTGGTAACAACAAAAGAGAACTCTTACCCTTACGATAAACTTATCATTGCAACTGGAAGTAAGCCAAAAGTTACCTTTGATATCTCAAACATAAAAAATGCTACTACATTTAGAAGTGCCACTGATGCTTATAAAATTAGAGACAATATAACTCATAAAAATGTAGTACTAGTAGGTGTTGGACCTATTTCACTTGAACTTTTAGTTACATTAAGTAAGATAGAAAATCTTGAAAATATCTATCTTATAGGACGAAAAGAGCATCTTTATTGTAAAGATTTGGATATTGGTGCAGTTAAACTTATCGATACTATTTTTACTCAAAACCCAAAAATAAAAATCTCATACAATGACGAGATAACAAATACCCAAATAGAAAATAATGAAATCAAAAAAATAATCACAAAAAACCATACCATAGAGAATCCATTTTTGATTTTTGGGGTTGGGATTGAGCCAAATATTGAGTTTGCTAAATCATCGCTTTCTTGCCATAGTGGAATTTTAGTTGATGATTGTATGCGAACAAGTGATGAAAATATCTATGCAGTTGGAGAAGCTTGTGAACTTATCTCTAGTAAATTTATAGCAGGAAGGGTCAAAGAGTGTGTGGCTCAATGTGATGTGGCAATCGCTTCACTTTTAGGGGAAGAGAAAGAATTTATAGGGGAAGTGGCTATTGATGCCCTTAAAGTTGGCTCTTTTTTACTCGCTGACATCACTTCTAAAAACTATGATAGTAACAATATCGACAATGAAAATATCATCCTCTCATCCAAAAAAGAAAATAGATTTGACCAATATATCATCAACCAAAATAAACTTGTCAAATTTATAGGAATCAATACAAATATCGATATTTTACACCTTAAGTCTTTGATGGAAGAGGAAAAATCAATCGATGCTGGGTATTTCTTTGACAATAGATTAGTAAGTGAAAGAGGTCGACTTGTTTGTAGTTGTTTCCCTACTCATGAGCTCGATTTGATAGAGATTATAGAGGAAAATTGTGTCAATGATTTTTGTGAGTTAGGGGAGTTTAGTCAAGCGGGAAGAGTATGTGGAAGATGCAAACAAGATATCTCAAAAATCATCCAAGCTACGCCAAAAGACCCCCTTATCGCGGAGCAAAAAAGGGAAGCAAAAGCAAAAGCAAAACTTCAAAAAGAGCAAGAATTAGTTGAAAAAAGGGTTCAAAAATACAACCAACTCCATAGTACAAACCAGCTAGATATCTCAAATTTAGATGCAGCGATGGAGAGTTTTGAGCTAAAAAATGAATACAATAAATGGATTTCGATGATGACAGCTAGTTTAAGGCTCCATCCACAGTATGAATCTACACTCCAAAAAGCGGTAAAAAACTTAAATAAAATCCCAATTATCTGGTTAGAACTCTCTGATTGTACAGGAAATAGTGAAAGTTTTATCAAATCATCCCATCCAACTGTTGAAGATTTGATTTTGGATTTTGTTTCCCTTGATTATCACGAACTTTTAATGGCTGCTGCTGGAGATGAGAGTGAAAATGTTTTGGAAACAACTATAGAAGAAAATAAGGGAAAATATATTTTACTTGTTGAGGGTGCTGTTCCTTTAGGGCTTGATGGGAAGTTTTTACGAATTGGTCCAAAAGGGGAAACGGGAATTGCCCTTTTAGAAAAATGTGCCAAAGATGCTGCTCTTGTGATAAGTATCGGAAGTTGTGCTTATGATGGTGGAATCGTAGCTGCTGGGGTCAATCCAACTGGTGCAGTTGGTGTGGCCGAAGCTTTAAAAAGAGAGGATATCATCAATCTTCCAGGGTGTCCAACCAATCCAATAAATATCGTTGGCACTTTGTTGCACTACATTATGTTTGAGGAACTTCCAGCCCTTGATACAAACAATCGTCCACTCTGGGCATATAGCCACAAAATTCACGATAACTGCGAAAGAAGAGGACATTATGATGCTGATGAATTTGTCACGGAGTGGGGAGATGATGGGGCGAAAAAAGGTTGGTGTCTCTTTAAAATGGGGTGCAAAGGACCTTATGCAAATCTAAATTGTTCGTTAGTAAAATTTAATGAAGGTTCTAGTTGGCCAGTTCAAGTGGGGCATGGTTGTTTTGGTTGTGGCGAGGGGAAAATCGCCTTTGATAAATATGCAAATAATAGAGAACTTCCTGCGGAGGAGCAAAAATGAAACCACTAAAAAAAATAATTATAGACCCAATTACTAGAATTGAGGGGCATTTACGAGTAGAAGTGGAGGTGGATGAAAACAATATCATAAGGGAAGCTTGGGCAAGTGGGCAACTTTTTCGTGGGCTTGAGATTATCCTCAAAGATAAAGACCCAAGAGACACTCCACTTTTAGCTCAAAGAATTTGTGGTGTGTGTACCAATTCACACTACCGAGCTTCAACAAGAGCTACCGAAGATGCTTATGGTATCGAGATACCTAAAAATGCAAAAATTATTCGAGATTTAATCTCTTTAAGTTTATTTGTTCAAGACCATATCGTTCATTATTATCATCTTCACTCTTTTGATTTTGTCGATGTCACAAGTGCTTTGGATGCAAATGTAGAAATTGCTTCAAAAATAGCATCAAAATTTACAGACAATCCATACAGAAACTCAGTTTCTCATCTTGAATCAGTAAAAGAAAAATTAACAAAATTTGTCCAAGCTGGAAAATTAGGAATATTCGCCAATGGATATTGGGGACATACAAGTTATAAATTTTCACCAGAAGAAAATCTCCTCCAACTCTCCCACTATTTTGAAGCTTTACGAATTCAAAGAGAGATAAGTAAAGCGATAGCTATTTTTGGTGGCAAAACTCCCCATCCACAATATATGGTAGTTGGTGGAGTTACAAGTATTATGGATATGTTATCAGCTTCAAGAATAAATGACTTTTTATCTATCATCAAAGATATCAATGACTTTATCCAAAGAGCCTATATCCCAGATATAAAAATGCTTTGCACCGCCTATAAAGAGGATATGCAATCTGAAAATGGAAAAGCTATGGGGAACTTTATGGCTGTAGGTGGGTATAGTTTTAGTAGTGGCGATAGAGTTTTTGAGGATGGGATTATTTACGATTTTGATTTTGCAAATGTGGTTGATTTTGATGAAACAAAAATAACAGAAGAGGCTTATCGCTCATGGTATGCAAAAGAGGAGAAAACCAAACCATATGATGGGGAAACTGAAATCTTCTATACAGACCACAATGATGATGGAAGTTTGAAAACGGAAGGGAAATATAGCTGGATAAAATCCCCAAGATACGACGGGAAGGCTATGGAGGTGGGACCTCTTGCTCGTATGCTTATCGGATATGCAAAAGGCTCAAAAATCATCAAACCCTATATCGCAAATTTTTTAGAAGAACTCAACCTTGAACCAAAAGATTTATGCGGAACAATCGGACGAAATGCTGCAAGGGCTATAGAGTCCCAAATTTGCTGTGAATTTATCTTTGATTTTGTCAATGATTTACTTGAAAATGTTAAATACTATGATGAAAAAGTGTGGACAAAATACGATTTTGATAGTTTACCAAAAGAGGCTGTTGGACGAGGGATATTTGAAGTTCCTAGGGGAGTTTTAGGGCATTTTATAAAGATACAAAATGGGAAAATAAGCAACTACCAAGCGATAGTTCCAACAACTTGGAATGCAAGTCCAAAAGATGAAGAGGGAAAACGAGGAGCTTATGAAGAGGCACTTATTGGACTAAAACTAAGTGACACAACTAAACCTCTTGAAGTATTGAGAGTGATTCATAGTTTTGACCCTTGTATCGCTTGTGCTGTGCATATTGTGGATACAAAAAAAAGGGAGTTGGGGAGATTTAAGATTTCAATATAAGAGGAAATTGCTAGATTAAATCTTTATCAAAATTTTATCTAGCAACCTTGTTGATAAAATTCGTTTTGCAAATCCCAAAATATAAGTCGCTTTTGTAATGTAATATCTTGGTTTTACATTTTTCTTACTCTTTATAATTTTTTCAACCACTTTAGCCACTTCAATTGGTGGGAGATTGAAAGGAACATCACTTTTATTTGAATTTAAACTTTTATGATACACCTCTTTAAATCTGGAATTTTCTATATCAATATTGTCAATTGTTTTTTGTTTTGCATTATTTCTAAAATTACTTGTGATTGGTCCTGTATTTAAAACTGTTACAGAGATATTTGTCCCCTCTAACTCAAGTCGTAAAGTATCACTAAGCCCTTCAATAGCATATTTACTCGCATTATAAGCTCCTCGAAGTCGTAAACTTACCAGTCCTAAAACCGAACTATGATTGATGATTTTTCCATATCCTTGTCTTTTCATAATAGGTAACACTTGCATCATTATCTCATGAAGTCCAAAAACATTTGTTTCAAACTGCTCTCTTAAAATATCAGTTTTGATATCTTCAACAGCTCCTGGTTGCCCAAATCCAGCATTATTAAAAACAATATCGAGTGTTCCATTTGTAAGGGTGAAAATATTTTCTAAAGCTTTAGTAATACTTTGTGGTTCTCGTACATCGATTCTAAAAGCTTCAAATCCATCATTTTGAAGTCTTTCGACATCTGCTTCATTTCGTGCGGTTGCGAAAACTCTATATCCTTTTGATTTTAAATAATAAGCGGTTGCTTCCCCTATTCCTGAGCTACATCCTGTGATTAAAACCGTTTTCATACTATTGTATATCTACTTCACTCTTGCGATAATATCTGTAAATCGCACTTTTGTATCTTCAAGGTTCTCCAGTTCAACCATATCTTTTTCCCAAAAAATGAGCACCGTTGAACCCATTTTAAAGTGTCCCAAACACTCCCCTTTTTTTATATACAAATCTTTATATCGATAGATTCTTGTTTCATCCGTATTCTCATTTGTAGCCACTCTTGGTTCAAAATCAAACACCATTTTTCCAACATTTAAAGCTCCGATATATACCATATAAAAAAGTTTATTATCGGTTGTTACACACTCTAAAATAACCCTTTCATTTTCTACAAAAAGTTCTGCTTGTTTGTTTAAATAGGTAAAATTTACAGGATACAGTTTCCCAGGGATATGGATAAGTCGTGTCACTTGTGCATCATAAGGGCTATGATATCTATGGTAATCTTTTGGACTCAGATAAAAATTCATAAAAGAACCATTTTTGAGTTTTTCAATATTGTCTTTGCTCACACTTGAACAAAAAAGTCTCTCAATACTATATTGCATCCCTTTGATTTGGAGTGCTATACCATCTTTTATCTCTCCTTGACTACTGACATAACTATCTACTACACAGATAAAATTTGCATCACTTGTATCAAAAATTCTAGGCACAACCAAAGCTCTTGTAAAAAGTTCATTGAGTGTTTTATAGCTCGATGGAGTTTGAAACTCACTCATATCAAGCCCTAAAATAGAGACATAACTCTTATTTATAAAATTTTGAATTACTTTTGGGAACTCTTTTGAAGCAAATTTATAAAAATTTTGTGAAATTTTATTTGTAATATGCATAAAATTATACCTTTGTAGATAGTTCGTATTTTAATTTTTCAGCATTTAACTTTTTGATAGTTGTTGTTTCAATCTCATCAAATCTTTCATCATCAGCTTTAAGCTCTTTTTGCATCAACTCTTTTTCAACACCTTCCATTCTCATCATATAGTATTTAAACTCTTTTTTTGTGAGTCTTTTTTTGAGTATTTCAACTATTTCATCTTCGCTTTTTAAATCTCTATTTAAGATTTTTATATCTGCTTTTAACATATTATAAATCGTCATTTTATTTTTCCATCCAATTTTTTAATTTTTCTATATCATCATAACTCGTCATATCAAGCTTAATAGGCGTGATTGAAATGAAATTTTCATTTACCGCTTCAAAATCACAAGTTTTATCGTCACTTTCCCAAATCAAAGGGTGCAACCCAATCCAATGAAATTCATTTCCTTTTGGGTCATGATAGGTTCTATAGTCATTTCCATAATTTCTATACCCAGCTTTTGTTATCCTTATTCCATTACACTCTTCAATAGAGCAAGGTGGAATATTTATATTTAAAAGCTTTCGAGAGGAAAGGGGAAATTCGTTCGCTAAAATTTTTTGAACTATATCAAAAATAGACTTTTTAGCTAATGAATAATCCCAAATATCTACCACTTCTTTTATTTTATTATCAAGTACTTGTGAGATAGAAATAGCAGGAACCCCTTGAAGTACTGCTTCCATAGCACCTGCAACTGTACCACTATAAGTGATATCTTCCCCCATATTAGAGCCAAGATTTATCCCACTCACCACAAGGTCTGGTAATTTTCCCTCTCCATATAAAGTATGCAATCCTAAAAATACACAATCAGTTGGTGTCCCATCTTCAAGCATATATCTATCATCTCCAAAAGTTTTAAATCGCAAAGGATGGGTCAAAGTCATCCCATGTGCACAAGCTGATTTATTTACAGCAGGCGCAACTACCACAATATTTGCGATTGGCATCAAAGCTTCTACCAAATGTTTTAATCCAATAGCATCGAACCCATCATCGTTTGTTATGAGAATATTTTTTTTACTCAATATAAATTCCTTTTATCTCTTTTAATATTTGTTCACATTCTTTGTTGATTTTATACCCACTATCTATCTCAATATTACCTAATTTTGATGTGATACAAAGGGTTATATCTCTTTTTCCTTGATTGCTGGATATCGCATCAAAAAGAGTATAAAGTATCTTTTCGTCATCATTGTATGGGATATTTACAACCAAGGGAGGCAAAACAATTGTCGCTTTTTTTGTTTTTAACTTTTCATTTTTTGCATCTTTAAGTGACTCTACTTTTTTAACATTAAATCTCACACCAAAATCATTGACAGTAACACCCACTTTAAATGCAAGTGGTTTATCCAAATCAAAATCATCCTCAAGCTCTTTCAAAATATTCTCAAAAAGCATCAATTCAAAACTTCCATGCAAATCTATAACGGTAACTATCCCAAAAGAGTTCCCTTTTTTGGATGTTTTTTTCACAATATTCTCTATTTTTCCAATCAAAAGTGTTTCACTGCCATCCGTCAATTCATCTATTTCAGAACTTAAAGTATAGTTTATCTCCTCAAAAATCTCCCTATAGCTATCAAGCGGATGCCCTGAAACATAAAATCCAAGAGATTCTTTTTCAAACTCAAGTATCTCTTTTGGGTCATATTCGATCCTATTTTGAATAGAGATTTCGATATTTGTCATCTCATCGTCATCTCCGAATAGTGAACCAACCGCTTGTTTTTTTGCTTGTGAAGCTTTCCCGACAGCATCCACTATCTCTTCAATTTGTTCAAGTATAGCCCTTCTTTTGTACCCAAAACAATCTAAAGCACCCGATTTTGCTAAAGTTTCTATAACCCTTTTATTTACTTTACTTCCATCTATTCGACTTACAAAATCACTTAAATCTTTAAATTCACCCTCACCTCTCGCTTTTAAAATAGAGTTGATTGCAACATCTCCAGCACCTTTTAAAGCTCCCATTCCAAACATAACAACTTTTTTTCCATCAAGTATTTCCGCACTAAAAACAAGGTCTGATTTATTGATATGCGGTGGCACTAAATCAAATCCAAGCCGTTTCACTTCATCAACATATTTAACAACTTTATCAGTATTATCTTTTTCACTTGTAAGAAGTGCCGCCATAAACTCTGTCGTATAATACGCTTTCAAATACGAAGTATAAAAAGTCACCATTGCATACGCTGCTGAGTGCGATTTATTAAACCCATATCCTGCAAACTTCACAATCAAATCAAAAAGCTCTTCACAGTGTTCCCTTACAAATCCTTTTTTAACACCACCATCAGCGAACTCATCTTTGAGTTTATCCATCTCCTCTTTGATTTTTTTCCCCATAGCTCGACGAACTAAATCAGCTCCACCAAGAGAAAATCCACCAATAACCTGAACGATTTGCATAACTTGCTCTTGATACACAATAACCCCATAAGTTGGTTCTAATATAGGTTTCAAAGGTTCTTCGAATTCATCATGAAAATAATCAATCTTTGCTCTACCATGCTTTCTATCAATAAAATCATCAAGCATCCCTGATTCCATTGGACCTGGTCGATACAGTGCAAGTACAGCAATAATATCTTCAAAATTTGAAGGTTTGAGCCTTTTATTCAAATCTTGCATACCAGAAGATTCTATTTGAAAAAGTCCTATTGTATGCCCTGTTTGGATTAGATCATACACACCTTTATCATTCACATTTTGTTCAATAAAGTTAATTCTATTTCCATATTTTTTTTCTATAAGTTGCAAGGCACCCTCGATAACCGTAAGGGTTTTAAGACCTAAAAAGTCAAATTTGATTAAATCGACATCTTCAACATATTTTCCATTGTATTGTGTCGCGATTGTGTCCATTCCGCTTGGTTTGAAAAGCGGTGTTTTAAGCCAAAGTGGGTCATTAGAGATAACAACTCCAGCTGCATGCGTTCCAGCATTTCTATTTAATCCCTCGAGTGCCAAAGCATATTCCCAGACTCTAGCTGCTTTTGGATTTAATTCACACAATTCTTTCAGTTTTGGCTCTTTTTCCCAACTCTTTTTTAAATCAATTCCTAGCTCATCAGGGATAAGTTTCGCCATAGCATCAGCTTCTTTGTATGGCATATCAAGTACTCTAGCGACATCTCTAATAACTCCCTTTGCTAGAAGTTTACCAAAAGTGATGATTTGAGCAACATTTTCTCGTCCATATTTTAAAACAACATAATCAATAACTTCTTGCCGTCGAGCTTGACAAAAATCCATATCGATATCTGGCATAGAAACCCGTTCTGGATTGAGGAATCTCTCGAATAATAACCCATAAGGGATTGGATCAATATCCGTTATAAAGAGACAAAACGCCACCAAACTTCCTGCAGCAGACCCTCTTCCAGGACCAACAGGGATACTATGAATTTTCGCATAAGCAACAAAATCCCAAACGATAAGCATATATCCTGGAAATTTCATATTATTAATAATATCAATTTCAACTCTTAATCTATCCCGATATTCTTGATGTTTTTCCAAAGGAACTATTTTTAGCCTTGTTTCTAAACCTTTTAAACACTCAAATTCAAATAAAACTTTATCATTTTCAAGTGAATACTCTTTTGTTGGTTCAGGCAAAAAGATATTTTGAAGTTCTGCTTTTTCCCTTGTAAATTTAAAATTTGGTGGAGTTGGATTACCAAGTTTGATTTCAAGATTGCATTTGTCAACTATCTCCATAGTATTTTTGAGTGCTTCAGGGATATCAGCATAGAGTTTTGCCATTTGCTGTGGTGATTTCACATAAAATTCATGAACACTATGTCGCATACGATTTGGGTCATCATAAAGTTTATTCATAGCTATACACATAAAAGCTTCATGAGCCTCTGCGTCTTTTTGTTCTGTGTAGTGAGTGTCGTTTGTAGCGACTATTTTTATCCCTGTTTCAAGAGAAAGTTTAATAATTTGACTATCTATAAAAAGTTGGTCATCGATTCCATGCCGCATAATCTCAAGATAGAAATCTTCACCAAATATCTCTTTGTATTCTAAAGCTATTTTTTTAGCTTCTTCATATCCTTTGGCACCATTTTTAACATTTCGTTCACTATTGATATTCAAATGCCAGTTTATCTCACCTTGCAAACAAGCGGCACTACAAACGAGTCCTTCCGAATTTTCTTTTAAAAGGTTTTTATTAATTCTTGGATAATAATAAAAACCTTCCATATAAGCTTTACTGCTCAAATACATAAGATTTTTATACCCAATATCATTTTTTGCATACAAACAAAGGTGAAATCGTCTTTTGGTAGTTTTATCACCAATATCATCTTCATTATGAATATAAGCTTCCATTCCAATGATAGGCTTAATCCCCTCTTTTTTCATTGTATTATAGAAGGTAATAGTACCAAACATATTGCCATGATCAGTCATAGCAACACTATTCATACCAAGTTCTTTTATTTTTTTAGCAAGTACAGGAATTTTATTTGCACCATCGAGCATAGAAAACTCAGTATGAAGATGGAGATGAGCAAATTGTGGAGTTTGTTTTGATGACATATTTTCTTTGTACTTTTTTATATTTTATATCTTTTAGAATTTGGAGTATATCAAAAAGTTCTTTTTACTAAGCATAATTTGTGGCACAAAAAAAGGTTAGCAAGTAAACTTACTAACCTTTTTGAACTTATCAATCTAGTTAACGAAAGAGATGTAAGCCATTTGTGTAGCATCGCCTTTTCTAATTCTTGTTTTGATAACAGATGTATAACCACCGTTTCTCTCAAGATATTTAGGAGCGATTTCATTCATTAATTTTTTTGTTGCTTCTTTGTCTTGAAGAGCAGCAAATACTATTCTGTGTGCATTTAAATCATTTACTCTAGCTTGAGTTACTAATTTTTCTACAAATCTTTTTAACTCTTTTGCTTTTGGCAAAGTAGTTTCAATTTTTTCTCTTTCGATTATAGCAATACTTAAATTTTTAAGTAATGCTTTTCTATGAGATGAAGTTCTATTAAGCTTTCTATATCCATGCTTATGTCTCATAATTATCCTTTATATTATTAAGCTTTTAACTGCTCAAGTTTTTTTCTTAAAGCTGAAGCTATCTCTTCAGGTAAATTACCCTCAATTGGGAAACCAATTGATGCAAACTTTTCAGCTATTTCATCAAGAGATTTTTTACCTAAATTTTTTATATTTCTAACTTCAACTTCGCTCATCAATGCTAAATCACCAACATATTTAATTTTTGCTCTATCTAAAGAGTTAAAACTTCTAGCACTTAAATCTAAATCTTCAATTTTTACAATCAAATCTTTTACATCTACATTACTATCTTCAAACGAATTTTCAACAATTTGAACATCTGAAAGATTAAATACTTTATTAAATACAGACATTTGATCATACATAATCGTAACAGATTCTTTAAAAGCATCTATTGGAGATATTTGACCGTTTGTTTCTACAATAAAAACAACTTTTTCATAGTTTGGATTGTCTTCAACAAGCATTTTCTCAATTTCATATGTTACTCTTCTCACCGGAGAGAAAAATGCATCTATAGGAATATATTCTTTAGCTACCATACTTCTAATCTCTTCGCTTGAAACATATCCAATACCTTTTTGTACAATAATTGAAAAAGTCAAACTATAGTCATCATTTATTGTAGCTAAGTAAGTATCTCCATTTATAACTGTTAAATCATCATTTGATAATTCAGCACCAGTTATAGTTTGTTTCGAATTGAATGTATATTTTACTTCTACTCTATCTTCTCCATTGTTTATTTTAAATCTCATATTTTTAAGATTTATAATAAATATAGAAATATCTTCAAGCATCCCTCTAACTGTATCAAATTCATGAGCCGCACCATCAATATGAACTGCAATTACAGAATAACCAACTGAACTACTCATTAAAAGTCTTCTCATTGGATGAGCTAAAGTGATACCATATCCACTTTCAAAAGGATAAGCACTTATTTTTGCTACATTTTGTGAGATTTTTTCAATCCCAACCTCTGTAGGTAAAAATGGAGCTGTTACGAATTTTTTCATTTTTTATCCTTTTTATTTACTATTTTGAATATAACTCAACAATTAGTCTTTCTTGTACAGGGATAACTACTTCTTCTCTTGTAGGAATTCTTGTAAATATACCAAATACTTTCTCTTTATCAACACTAACCCAATCAACCATTCCTGTTTGATTTGTAAGTTCTAGTGCTCTAACGATTTGTGAATTTGATTTAGATTTTTCTCTAATTTCAATTTTTTGACCAGCTCTTACACTATATGAAGGTATATCTAATTTATTACCGTCCACAAGTACATGACCATGAGTTACAAATTGTCTAGCATTTGCTCTAGTTGTAGCAAATCCCATTCTAAATACAACATTATCAAGTCTTGTTTCAATTAAAGCTATCAAGTTAGATCCAGTATTTCCTTCTCTTCTTGCAGCTTCTTTAAAATATTTTCTGAATTGTTTTTCAGGGATACCATAAAGAATTTTAGCTTTTTGTTTTTCTTGTAATTGTTGTCCGTATTCAGACAATTTTGTTCTTCTTTGCCCATGTTGTCCAGGAGCAAATGGTCTTTTTTCTAAAGCACTTTTACCGTTAAGTCTTCTCTCACCTTTTAATCCAAGGTCAGCATTAAGTCTTCTTTCTAATTTTTCTACAGGTCCTCTATATCTTGCCATGCTTTACTCCTTACACTCTTCTTCGTTTAGGAGGTCTACAACCGTTATGTGGTAAAGGAGTAACATCTTTAAACCATTTAACTGTAATACCTTCTGTTGAACCAATTGC
>CAMCYD010000075.1 GCA_945883785.1 Helicobacter pylori PMSS1 | reverse complement strand
CCGATAGCTGTCCCACTAGTAGGTTGAGCAACTGGAGCAGCAACTGGTGTTGGCTGTTGAACTGCAACTACTGGAGTTTCTTGTGCCACAACAGTTGGTGCAACTACTTTTATCTCCATATCACCTTCTGCAACTTGAACACTAAATTTTTTCCCATCTACCACAACTGTATAATTTCCGTTTGCCATTTTCATTTCTCCTTGTTTTTCTTCTTTTTCTTCATGACCAATTTTTCTTACATTTAAAGGTGATTGTCCTTTTAAAAATGCAATACCTTTTTCATCGCAAGCTGCTGCTATAAATATATTTTCTTCTGTTACTTCTAATTTTTCAATCTCTAATCTTTCTTTCCAAGCACTAATAGATTTTCGTGGATCTTTTTCAGCCAAATCAAGTGGATTTTCATTTGTTATTTGAAGTTTTAATTTCTCACTTGCAAGTGCTATTATTTCAGAATCCGCAACTACAGGAGTTTTTCCAAAATACCCCAGAACCATTTTTCCATAACCTGGAGCAATTTGTTTCCATGGTCCAAACATCACATTTGCATAAGCTTGTTGCCAATAAAATTGACTTACAGGTGTAACAGATGTTCCAAATCCACCTTTTACAACTACCTCTTGCATCGCTTTTATAACTTCAGGGAATTTATCTAAAGTATTGTCATCTCTCATCATTTGAGTATTAGCAGTTAATGCACCACCTGGCATAGGTGAAAAAGGGATAAGAGTTGAAACTTGAGTAGCTTCAGGTGGCATCATATAATCTTTGAGACAATCTTTTAAAGTCTCTTCATATTGTAAAACTTTATCTGTAGTAAGTCCACCAAGGTCATAATTCATCCCTTTTGTAGCATGCAACATAGTTAAAATATCAGGTTGAGATGTTCCACCACTTACAGGGCTTGCAGCCAAATCAATACCATCAGCACCAGCTTCAAGTGCAGCTAAATAAGCAGAGACACTTACTCCAGCGGTTTCATGAGTATGCAGTCTAATATGTGTACTATCTCCTAAAAGTTTTCTTGCCATTTTGATAGTTTCATACACTTTGTGTGGGTTTGCGGTTCCGCTTGCATCTTTGAAACAAATTGAATCATATGGTAAACCACTATCAAGAATATTTCTGAGTGTTTTTTCATAAAATGCTACATCATGGGCGCCTTCACAGTGTGGAGGCAAATCCATCATAGTCACAACAGCTTCATGTTTTAAACCATATTTTTTAATGCATTGTGCTGAATATTCAAGATTTCGTACATCATTTAAGGCATCGAAATTTCTAATTGTCGTAGTTCCATGTTTTGCAAAAAGCTTTGCGTGAAGTTCAATCAATTCTCTACTTCCAGTATCAAGCATAACTGTATTGATACCTCGTGCAAGTGTTTGAAGATTTGCATCTGGTCCAACTATAGCTCTAAATTTATCCATCATATCAAATGCATTTTCTTGTAGATAAAAAAACAATGATTGAAATCTAGCTCCACCACCAAACTCAAAGTGTTTTATCCCAGCATACGAAGCAGCTTCAACAGCTGGTAAAAAGTCATTCATTAAAACTCTACCACCAAAAACAGATTGAAATCCATCTCTAAAAGTGGTATCCATTACATCGATATATTTTTTTCCCATATTTACTAACCTTTATTGTTGTGATGTATTATTGCAGCAGTTATAGCAGCGATGATTTGTTTCTCATCTGTGAGTACAGTTTCTGGTTTCCATTCTTTTACTTCAGCTTTTTTTTCTTCTTTAAAAAACTTTCCAATCAATAATGTTTGTAATTTCAATGCATATATCATAA
This sequence comes from Helicobacter pylori PMSS1, assembly GCA_945883785.1. Lineage (GTDB taxonomy): Bacteria > Campylobacterota > Campylobacteria > Campylobacterales > Arcobacteraceae > CAIJNA01. The sequence continues at coordinate 11,075 of CAMCYD010000075.1, read as the reverse complement.
CAATCAAAAAAAGAAAAACCACACCCATTCCAATAAACATAAACTTTACAGCCTCACCAAGTTGACTGACTTCACCCATGTATAACCTCCTGTTTTTTATATAAATTTATTACTTTTATAAACTTATATTTTGGCAATTTTATATAAATAATGCTTTAGTAATAATTATATTTGCATTCCTACTATAAAATCACATCTGCTAGCTTGTAAAGATAACAATCTAATTTGCAAGACCACATTCCAATTTTGTTATGAATATTTTCAAATATAGTTATCATTTTAAGCACCTCTTCTTTATTTTTTTATTGTTACATAAAATGACATATAAATATGCAATATATAACAAATTGACATATTATTCTGCTATACTCCTTAAAAAATTTATTAAGGAATTCAAATGGTTGACATCTTAAAAGTGATTGAGAAGCTAAAAACTGTTTTATCTGAGGAGCAAAATAAAAAAATTTACGATAAAGATATTGCAACTGAACTCGAAATTAGCCAAGCAAATTTTGCAACTATGAAAACAAGAAATAAGATACCTTACTCAAATATTCTTGATTTTTGTGCAATCAAAAAAATCTCTATAAATTGGTTATTTTATGGGCAAGACCCAAGTAGTTTAGTCGATAGCACAGATAAGTACTGGGTGAAATATTTTCCAACTCTACGACTCAGCGCTGGCGGAGGGGGGGAACACAATGATGATAATTATGAAAAACTTGAAATCCCAACTTATTTTACACAAATGTTAGGTGGAGAATCCAACATAGAAAATATAGAAGCGATAAAAGTCACTGGGGATAGTATGGAACCCACTTTAAATAGTGGAAATGTTATTTTTTTAGATACAACCAAAACAGATCCAAGTCGTGATGGAATTTATGCTTTTTCAAATAGTAACGGACTTTTTGTAAAAAGAATCCAAAAAAGAATAGATGGGAAACTAGATATTATTTCAGATAATAAAGAATACCCAAAACAAGTTGTAGATAAAAACGAAATAAAAATTATTGGGAAAATTATTGGTTCTTTTGGACAAATTTATTAATTGTTATTAAAGCAAAAAAAGAGATAAAATTAAGAGCCACTTGCAAATTCAAAGATTTTGAGTATGAATAGTAGCAATTATTAGATTTTCACTTTAAAAATCACTTTTTACTCCCTGTAAATGGTTATTTTTAAAGGGGAAAGATGATGATTGAAACTGTTTATAATCATTTGTTTGAATTTGCAAGTGGCTCTTAAATATCTTTTTTTTGGTCAAGCCAAACCATAATTGCTTTTTGAGCATGAAGTCTATTTTCAGCTTCATTAAAAATTGTTTCACTATGGGCTTCAAATATCTCTTCACTCACTTCATACCCTCTATATGCTGGTAAACAATGTAAAAATATCGCATCTTTTGAGGCTAGGTTCATAAGAGCATTGTCAACAATATAACCAGAGAAATCTTTTACTCTTTGCTCTTTCTGCTCCTCTTGTCCCATAGAAACCCAAGTATCAGTAGTAATAACGGTAGCACCTATTACAGCTATTTTTGGGTCATTTGAAACTGCAATATTCGCTCCACTCACTTCTGCAAATTCTAAAGCAATTGCTAAAATTTCACTATTTACTTCATATCCAATAGGGGTAGCGATACTCAAATCAAAACCTAGTTTTGAAGCCAACATCAACCAAGAGTGTGTCATATTATTTCCATCGCCAACATAAGCAACCTTAAGATTTTCACCTTTATTTGCTTCGAGAATAGTAAGATAATCTGCCATAAGCTGTACTGGATGAAATTTATCTGTAAGTCCATTTATTACAGGAACTTTTGAAAATGAAGCGAATTCTTCAAGCTCTTTTTGGGAATCGTTTCGTATCATTATCATATCAACCATTCTGCTAATTACCCTACTTGTGTCACTAATAGGTTCACCTCTCCCAAGTTGAATATCATTTGAACTTAAAAATAACCCAATACCACCCAATTGGTAAATTCCAGTTTCAAAACTAACTCTCGTTCGAGTACTACTTTTTGCGAATATCATCCCTAAAGTTTTATTTGGCATATATTTTTTAAAAATATTTGCTTTCATCTCTTTTTTAATAGTTATAGCCAAATCGATTATCTCTAAAATTTCCTCTTTAGAATAGTCTTTTAGAGTGAGAAAATGTCTCATAATTGGTTTCCTTTTGAAGTGTAAAGTTTTTATTAACAAAAACAAAAAAGACCAACACTTCAATCGTGTTAGCAAGTTTTTAGTTTTAAGAAAAGGCAGATTATAAAAGCATTAACCTTAAAAAGAACTAATGATATTCTTTTTATGAACATATTACTAAAGAAAATTACAAAGCGATATCAAACAAAATAAGGCATAGTATCTTAGCCATTTAATTTATCTATGTAATGGAATTTCTATATAAAATTTAGCTCCATTTTCACTGTTATTTGCATATAAACTTCCGCCAAAATGTTTAACAACGATATTGTAACTCATATAAAGCCCTATTCCCGTACCAATAGCTTTACTTTTTGTTGTAAAATTTTGTTCAAATATTCTAGGTAAAACATCATTAGGTATTCCCATTCCATTGTCTTCTATTGTAATAATACATTTATCATCTGTAGAATAGAGTTCTAACTGTATCCACTTATCTTCACTGTTTATCTCTTTGAGAGAATCTTTTGCATTATTGATAATATTAATAAGAACTTGTGTAAGCTCTCCCATAATAAGTCGTATTGTTACAGGCTTATGATGATTAAGATTTTTTATGAGCAAAATTCCATTATCTTTGAGAACAACATTTAATATTTTAAGTGTATTTTCTATTTCATTTTGGAGTACAACATCACAAAGTCTATGCTCTTCTTGTATAAAATCTCTAAAAGTATTGATTGTTTCAGAAAGATACATAGCTTGTGCTATCATCATGTCTGTATATTTTATAAATAACTCATCGTCTAAAATTCCAAGTTCTTTATTAATTTGCATAGCACTTGCACTTGTAGTTATAACACTAAGAGGTTGCCTCCATTGATGAGCTATATTTGCTATCATATCTCCCAAACTTGCCATCTTCATACTATCAAAAACTTTTTTTTCATACTCTATATTTTTTTCTATCTCATCTACAACTTTGATATGAAGAGTTTGATTTATCTCGTCTAGTTCTTGGGAAGTGGTATTTACCAAATGAGAAAGTGCTTTCAGTGTAGTCATAGAGGATGTTATTTCAGCATCATCTTCAAATTCTACACTTATACTATTTTCACCATGTTCACTCATTGACAATATTGTCATAGATTCATTTAAAAATTTGCAACTTTTACCGTGAGAGAAAAATTCGCCATAAGTAAAAAAACCACTAATTGAAGTAATTTTAGATAAATGCTTGACATCAATATTAGCCTGAGTATCTAAAAATCTTCGTCTAGCCATACATGAATAGACAAATATACTTTCACTGCTGACCTTTGATATGTCTAAAGCCAACTTTTTAGAATCTTTAATAAGCAAATTCACATTTCCTACTCCAAATCTTACTCTCGAACCCTCTTGAATATTCCCCGCAAAAACAAGTGAACCATCATCATTTTTAGCCAAAACTGCTCTAGCTATTTGTATCCCATTTTCTTGAATAATAAGAGGAAATTCTATCCCAATACTTGGTAAAAGACTTGCAACCTCTTCACCTAAATACTTTTGATAAAAATCTATAGGCGTCATCTTATCTATTTCGTAAACAATATTTTTATAAGACTTATTGACTACAAATTCCCTTCCAATATTTTCCCATGCAAAACTATAATCATTATGTACAGACAAAAAATCAGAATTTATTGACACTCCAACAGCACCATGAGCCAAAATCTTATTTTCGCATATCAAATATGTTCCAGTAAAAGTGCCATTATCCCCAGCTAATCCGCCAGCGATTACAACATCTGGTGATTCTTTTGAGACTCCATGTAAAAATTCTTCACCATTTATACGAAGTCCTTCTCCAAATAAAATAAAAACTTTTGAATTAGGTTCTTTTATTTTAAGTGCTAATCTTTCGCCTAAAGAAAAGCTATCGTCTCTATCAATACTATCTATATGACCTATTGTTAAAGTACTTTTTTCAAAAAGAGTTATTGCTATAAGTATCGAATGTGTTTTGACCACATCTTCGATAATTTCACCATCAGTAGTCGCACCTATAATTTTCCCTTTAGGTACTTTTCTCTTTATGTGATGAGCTAAATTTTCTAAAAATAATTTATCCAAAACCCCTGAAAATATTTGTATCAATACTTCATTGCAATTATTTATTTCACTATTTATTGATATAAACTCGTCAAAATCTTCATAATTCACAAATTCTAAATTGTATGTTTTCATTTTTTCTCTTGTTTTAAATGGTATAAAATTACTTTATAATAATTGATATTAATTTAGCATTAGCTATTGCCAATAAAATTACAAAATAATTACATTTGTCTATTTTGGAAATAAGACTAAATTTATCTTATTTTAGGTAGACTTTTATACAGTACTTACGGGAGCAATTAAAATGAAATTATCTGATTTAAAAATAAATCAAAATGCAATAATAAAAAATATACTTTGCGATACCGAACTAAAAAGTAGATTTTATTCTTTTGGGATTGCAAAAAATTCACTCATAAAGATTGAAAATATAAGTTTTTCAAAAAATACTATTGAAATAAATATAGAGGATACTTTTGTAGCTCTCAGAATGGAAGAAGCTAAATGTATAGAAGTGGAGCTTATAAAATGAAACCTATGAAAATAGTCCTTGCTGGACAACCAAATGTAGGGAAATCTTCACTTATAAATGCTATGAGTAACTCAAGACTTAAAGTTGGTAATTTTAGTGGTGTAACTGTTGAAAAAGCTGAAATTTGTTTTTTACATCATTGTCATCAAATTGAGATGATAGATTTGCCTGGAACTTATTCTATTAATGGATTTTCGCAAGAGGAGCAAGTAGCTAAAAACTATCTTTTACATGAAGAATATGATGTAATTATTAATGTTATTGATTCTACCCATCTCACTAGAAACTTGCTGTTAACACTAGAGCTTTTTAAACTCAACAAAAAAATAGTCCTTGCTTTAAATATGTACGATGAAGCAAAAAAAGAAAATATTCATATTGATATTGCTCAAATAGAAGCTCTCACTGGAATACCAACAGTTGCTGTAAGTGCAAATACAAAAGAGGGGATAGAAGAACTTCTTACTATTGTTCATGAACTCTATGATAGTGACGATAGACTCAAATCAAATATCTCTTATAGTGATGCGATTGAGGAAGAAATTTATCTTATCAAAGAATTTCTAGATAGCAAAAATTATAAATACAATGACTTAACCGCAAGAGAGATGGCGATAAGATTGCTAATTGAAGATACTGAGTTTTTTTCTCAGCTTCATGATAAACCAATTTTTATGGAGCTGCAACCAATCTTACTTCAATCCCTAAATAAAATTTATACATATTATGAAACGAAAGATATAACTGAGATTCAATCACTAGAATACCATGCAATAGCCAGAGGAATAAGAGCCGAAACCGTAACTTCTCCAAAAGGTAAAATGCCAAAACAACTCACCAAAAGAGTAGACAATATCTTAATAAATAAATATTTTGGGATACCTATATTTTTATTTTTTATGTGGGGACTTTTTCAACTTACATTCGAGCTTGGCGCACTTCCTATGGATTATATAGATAGTGCTTTTAGTTGGTTTGGGGATGCGGTTGGGCAAAGTATCGCCCATGAAGAGCTTCGCTCTTTAATAGTCGATGGTATTATTAGTGGTGTTGGTGCTGTTGTTTTATTTTTACCTAATATTATTATTTTATACATTGGGATTGCACTCCTTGAAACGACAGGCTATATGAGCCGAGTTGCTTTTTTACTTGATGGTTTTTTCCATAAATTTGGGCTTCATGGGAAAAGTTTTATCCCACTTGTCACAGGATTTGGTTGTAGTGTTCCAGCTTATATGGCGACAAGAACTTTAAAAAATCAAAAAGATAGACTTATAACACTTTTTATCATTGGTTTTATGAGTTGTGGTGCTAGGCTTCCTATCTATGTTTTATTTGCTGGAGCTTTTTTTGAGCCAAATCAAGCGGGAAATGTTATTTTTGCTATTTATATTTTAGGGGCAATTTTAGGACTCATAATGGCAAAAGTTTTACGACTTACTGCATTTAAAGGGGAAGATGAACCCTTTGTTATGGAGATGCCAAAATATCGTTTACCAACCGTGAAACTTATCTATACAATTGTTTCAACTGAAGCTTGGATGTATTTAAAAAAAGCTGGAACTTTTATCTTAGCAGCTACTATTATTATTTGGTTTGCTTCAAATTATCCAAAAGTTGAGGGGGAAAATATCTCCCCGAAAGAGAAACTAGAACAAAGTTATCTAGGGATGGCTGGAAAATCAACTGAATTTTTATTTGCTCCACTTGGATTTGATTGGAGACAAACAGTAGCCCTTGAAACTGGACTAGCAGCCAAAGAGGTAGTTGTAGCAACTTTAGGGATACTTTACAATGTAGGGGAAGATTTGGACGAAACAAGTCAAAGTTTGATGAGTGAAATCAAAAAACAAATCCCATTTGCAAGTGCTGTATCTTTCATCGTTTTTGTGATGATTTATCTCCCTTGCTTCGCTGCGAGTATGGTTTTTATGAGGGAAGCTGGGCATCCAAAATATTTGGCTTACCTTTTTGTACTCACAACTGGAGTCGCTTGGATAATGAGTTTTATAGCATACAATATCACAAAACTCATTTCATAAGTTCATATAATTTTTAACTGTCCGCTTTGGCTGACAGTTTATTTTCCCAAACAAAACTCCCCAAACATCACATCCAACATTTGATTGTTTTCATATGGTCTAGTAATTTGCGAAATATCTTTCAAAGCTTCTGTAATATAATGAGCAAAAAATTCTAGTTCCCCGCCAATAATAATCTCTTTTGATTTGACGATATTTTGTAAAGTAGTTTCTACACTTTGTACCTGATGTTTAGAAACCAAAGTCATCCCATCAGTTGCAGTTCCATTCTTGTCTAAAATCTGTTGCAGTGTATCAATCAAAAGTTTTAGGGATGAAAATTCCAATGATTTTGAAATTGTAAGTTCTAAATCAATCTTTTCAAGTTTTGTTCTATCGAATCTATTTGCTAAATCACATTTATTTAAAACTATAATTTTTTCTTTTGGGGAATTTTCAATTAAAGCATTAATCTTTAAATCTTCATCATCAAATAGATTACTGTTATCAAATAAAGCCACCACGATATCTGCTTCGTCGATAGCTTGTTTTGATTTTTCTATCCCAATTCTCTCAATTTCATCACTTGCCTCTCGAATCCCAGCAGTATCAACTATTTTAATAATATGAGTTCCAACTTTGATGTTTTCTTCAATTGTATCTCTAGTAGTTCCTGCTATGTTGCTTACAATTGCTCTATCAAAATTGAGAAGTTTGTTTAAAAGTGAGCTTTTCCCGACATTTGGTTTACCGATAATAGCCACTTTAAAGCCATCTATCATTCCCTCTCTTCGTTTACTAGCATCTAAAGTAGTAAGGAGTTTTTGCTCGATATTGTTTAATTTTGTATTGATTTGTTCTAAAATATCCTTAGGTAAGTCCTCTTCGGCATAATCAATGCTTACTTCAACATAAGCCAAAATAAAGAGTAAATCTTTTCTAATCTCTTCAACAAATTTTCCCAGTTCCCCTTTGAGTTGTCGTGCAAGAAGTTTGACAGCATCTTCACTTTTTGACTCAATTAATTTGCTAATTGCTTCTGCTTGAGATAAATCGATTTTTCCATTGAGATAAGCTCGTTTTGAAAATTCACCAGGATTTGCTAATCTTGCACCAAAAGACAATGTAGCTTGAAGTATCATATTTGTTAATGCAATTCCCCCGTGACATTGAAATTCAACAATATCTTCACCAGTAAAAGAGTAAGGATTTTGAAAATAAATCACTAAAGATTCATCGACAAGTTCACTTTTAACATCAAAAAGTTTTGTAAGAGTTGCTAATCTTGGGGTAAAGTTTTCTTTTTTTGTGATTTTTAAAGCGATAGCAAGGGCATCTTTCCCACTTAATCGGATGATACTAATAGCTCCAATACCACTTGCAGTTGCAATGGCAACTATTGTGTCGTCATTCATTTTTAAAATATCCTATTTTCGATATTCATTGATTAAAATATATTTATCACCTTTTATATTACTTTTTACAGCAATATATTTTTCGGGAAATTCAGCTCTCAGTCTGGTAAGGGCAATATGAATCAAAATTCCATCAAGGTTTTTTGTTTTATAAAAACCATCTACTTTTATAGTTTCGATTATAGGCTCAAGATATTTATTGATACTCTCTTCTTGGGTGCTTAAAAATTGAGCTATTTCAAGTCTTATCATCAAATCATACTTTTCATGAATCCAATTGAAAAGGATATATGATATTGCTTTATATCTGTATCCCTCTTTGCCAATAAGTAAAGCACTATCTTTCCCTGAAAATTCTATATAAAGTGTTTTGTCATTATAATAAGAAATGTTTACAGGCTCTATTTCATATGCCAGAAAAGAAAATAATTCATCAATTTTATCTTTAATTTCATCAAGTATTTTATCACTCTTTAAAATTTTTATCTCTTGAAATTGTTCAACATCTTTATCATAAAATGTATTAAAAATTTTATCTTCATTTTGTTTTGATTTATTCTTTTCAACACTATTTGTGTTTTTATTTGAAGTAATATTTTGTATATTCGTATGCATCTCTTCCATTTCTAAAGAAATATCTTTAATAGCAATCTCTTCTTTTTTAGAAGTTCTTGAATTGGTTTCTTCACTAAAGTGATTTGTTTTTATATCGCATCTATATACTTTTATAATTGCATCTTTTTTAAAAAATCCTAAAAATCCACTGCTTGGAGCCTGAATAATATCACTTTTAAGATCAGTAATAGAGCATTTAAATTCTAAAGAAGCTTTTTTATAGGCTTCTTCTAATGTAGAACCTTCAAATGCTATATAATCTTCTAATAGCTTTTCCATTTTTATTTCTCTTTTGTATTGTGCTTAGTTGCTAAATGTTCTTCGTGTCTTAAGGCTTTTTCTTTTGTAAAAAGTTTATTCACATAATATTGTTGAGAAACCGTAACAAGGTTATTAATAAACCAATAAAGAGTAAGACCAGCAGGGAACCATAAGAAAAATACGGTAAATATTACAGGCAACCATTGGAATATTTTTTGTTGCATCTCGTCTTGCACTTGCATTGGTGTAATTTTTTGTTGTATATACATCGTTGCACCCATCAAAATAGGTAAAATAAAATAAGGATCCATCGCAGACAAATCTTCTATCCACAATATCCAACCACTACCTTTAAGTTCAATTGCATTAATCAAAACTCTATAGATTGAGAAAAATATTGGGATTTGTAAAATAATTGGCAAGCAACCACCCATAGGATTCGCACCCTCTTTTTTATACAATTCCATCATATGTGTAGAAGCTTTTTGTTTGTCATCTGCATATTTTTCTTGTATGGCTTTTATTTTAGGAGCGAGTTCTTTCAGCCTATTCATGCTTACCATTCCTTTGTGAGAAAGAGGAAGCAAGATAAGTTTTACCAAAATAGTTAAAATAACAATTGTCCAACCCCAGTTGCCAACATAACTATAAATATATTCAAGCATTGAAAACATAGGTTTTGCGATAAATGTAAACCAACCATATTCTACAACACTTGTAAGTCTTGAATCTAGCATTTTCAGTGTATTGAACTCTTTTGGTCCAGCATATCCATATAATTTTGCTTCATTCATGATATGAATAAATGCTTCCGGAGATGATGTATTATTATTCATCACAGTAACTTGTAAATTTTTATCAAAATTATAAAGTACAGTTGCATAATATCTATCGAATGCTGAAACGGCATTTATTCCAACAAAATCACTATTTTTATCCAGATCTTCATCTTCTATAATACTTAAAGTGCCATCATTTTTTATGAGCAATGCACCATGGTCTGCATAAGCATCAATAAGCACATCAGGTCTAAATCCAGGAGTTATAAAATAATTTTGTTTCGTATCCGTACTCAATTCTAAGTCATAGTTTCCGTTTGGATAAATTGTTAAAATTTTAGTAAGTGTTGTTGTTGGGAGTTTTTGAATCAGTGTTAACTTTACGGGAGTCGTCGATGCATCAAGATTTTTTTCGCTTGCTTCAACTTTCACTTTAAATGCTTCATTATTAACGGCAACATCCATAAATCTAACCTCTAAAGGTCGAAGCTGTGTTGGTGTAAATAATTTAATAGCTTGATGCTCTTCATCTTGATATCTATTTGTTGTTAGTGTTATTTGGGCAATTCTACCCAAGCTATCTATCTCTATTTGGGTTGTTTTCGTTTTGATTGTTGAAATAATTTCATTATTATCACCAACCGTAGCAACTGGTGCATTATTTGCTGAAACTACTCCTGTTTCTACCGTGCTTGGTGTAACTGTATTTGCACTACTTACCATTGATTGTTCTGTTTGCTGTTTTGCTAACTTTTCTTGTTTTTGTTTTTCTTCAATTTGCTGAGGTTGTAGATAGAAAAAATCATATCCTATAAAAAAAGCAAATGAAATAATCGTTGCTATTATAATTTTCTTTTGTGTATCTTGCTTGTTTAGAGTATTGTTAGTCATCGCCATTTTTAAATTGTCCTAATTCTTTTTTTTATTCTTATTCTCTATTTCTGTCCCAATTTTTGATTATATAAAATCTTCCGTCGCCAACAGGAATAAGCCAGAATTTTATCTTAATCTTTTTAAAAATCACATTATTTAAGTTGTATCGTACTTTTGGATAGTCAAACCCACCTTTGAAAAGTTTATTACAACTTAAAATTCTTAGACAAGTAAAATAAAAAGCGTACAAAAAATTATTATGTGAGAATTGTGTCTTAGAGTACTCTGAACAACTCGGATAATACCTACAACTTCCATGAGATAAAATAGAG
>CAMCYD010000074.1 GCA_945883785.1 Helicobacter pylori PMSS1 | reverse complement strand
TCAAACAAATGATTATAAACAGTTTCAATCATCATCTTTCCCCTTTAAAAATAACCATTTGCATGGAGCAAAAAGTGATTTTTAAAGTGAAAATCTAATAATTGCTACTATTCATACTCAAAATCTTTGAATTTGCAAGTGGCTCTTTATAAAACTTTGATTATCAAGGATTTTTAACAATGATGTTCAAATCTTTGATATCGTAGTGATTTGCTTCATCTTTTACTTTTATTTGGATTGGATAAGTTCCTTGTTTTGAATCGTCCACAAACTCAAGCTTTCCATTATTATCAATAGCAAATAACCCTTTATGTATTCCTAAAACTTCAAATTTAAGTGTTAATTTTCCGAAAATAATAGAGTCATCGCTTACTGTGAATGTATGAACATTTTTTGTTGGAGCTATTATTGTGATGTTATTATCGCTTGGTAAAGAAGTGAAAAGTGGCTGATCTGTATCTGAAAAAATATTTAAAATATATGGATCAGATTTTTTCCCAGTCGCATCTGCAAAAATGATATCAAAACTATTAAATTTCCCAATTCTAATAGTTGTATTGAGTTCAAAATCATAAAATTTTCCATCTTGATCTAGTTGCATCGTAGTGTTTGCCCCATTAAGCCAAATAGTACTATTTCTTTCCCCTTCAAGTTCTATGTATGTTTTGTTGTTTGAAGTTGCTAGTATATCGTAAGCTAATTTTGGCACACAGGGGGGAGTTGTGTCTACATAAAAACCACTGTCTTTTAAGGATTCTTCTAAATGGACTACAGCACATAAATCTGAAATTATATCTCGTCCAGCATATTGTTGATGTGCTATTGATTGTAATTTTGTATCTGATTGCCATACTGAAAGGTTAATATCATTTGAAGAATTTATTTGTGAAGTGATAAGATTTATACCATTAAGGGGATTTTGGTCGTCATCAAGTGACTGCAAAAGCCTTGCTACATTTCTCACATGGACAGAATTTGTATCTATTCTAGATGTTCCAAATAAGTCTGTAATAAAAAGTTTATCATCTGAATTTGGTAGATTTTGAACTGCTATTTTTCCTAAGATAACTTTGTTATTGAGGGAAAAGGTTATTTCACTGCAAGTATTGTCAAAAATTACTTTACCAATTGAATCAATGGTTTGTAATGTTCCACTATTACATTGGTAGTGTACTCCACTTATTTGTTTTGTATCTTTTAAATAATAAGTTTTTGGTGTACCAGTTACTGTTGCTTCGCCTGCAAATAGTGTAATGTTAAAGAGGGTAAGTAATATTAAAAAGCTTAAAAATTTGTTTATCATTTTATTTTTCCTTCAAGGGACAGAAATATCTATTGTCATTTTATTTGTATTCGGTTCAAGATCTGTATTTGTACTGCTAATTGAAAAAGGTAAAGTTAAATTAGTTGGATATTTTGGGGCTGCTACATGATATAAAGCTGAACTTTTACCATAGCTATTACTAGCTATTGAATTGATATCCGTATTATTATCATATTCTATTAAGTCAACTAATTTTGTATTTACTTGATCATTACTTGTGTATTTTTCATCTATTTTCCAAAGAGCTAATCCCCCATTAAAAGAGGTATTTTCCATCGCAAAAAACCCATCATCATATCCAACTAAATTTGTTTTTACTCTATTTTCTAGCAGATAATAGATTTTTGAATCGGTTGTTGGAATTTTAAGAATATTAAACCCATCAATTCCTTTATTTGAAGCTACCATATCTATATTTTGAGTTGTTTTATTGATAGTTTTTGGATGTACCCATCCTTGAGAAAGGATATTGTAAGCTGATGGATTTACAGGGGTTGACCCAATGCTCGCATTGGTATCGATTGCACCTCTGTATCCATATCCCATAAGTCCAAAAAAACCTATCCCATAAGAGGCATTTGTTCTGTCATTGAGGTATGGAAACTTAAGTGCTGTATTTGCTAAATGATGAGCTATGAGACCTATAGAAGCTGGATTATTTCCATTTCTCTCACCTACAATGACATAATTTCCTGTAAGAGTTTTGCCACCATTTACCGTAATGGGAGTTAAAGTCCCAGAAGTTGCTTTGATACTTAGATTTGTATCTCCATAAGTTGCTTCACCTCCTGCAAAGATAAAGAGAAGTTGTAGCTCATCTTTACTAATATTATTATCGCCATTTGAATCAAAGGTAGAAAAAGTAACTTTAGTAGTATTGATATCTTTTATTACAGCTATTATATCTTCTGCTAAACGATTAATATCTGCTTGTGGATGGTTTTGAGTTAGAGTTACTTTGACTATTCCGTCATTTGAACCATCACCTTCTGTTGCTTTTTTAAATAAAAATTTTTCTTTTGAAACTCTATTAAAATAGTCATTTAGTGAGCCAAAAACTGGAGGAGTTGGTGAGTTCTGAGAAAATATTTTATTAAACATATCGCTTGTGGATGTAGTGATATTGATATCATTATATTCAACCATCACAACAAGCAATGGCAAATCTTTATCTACATCATCTATTATATTTACAGTTATGTTGACATCTGTTGTATTAATAATTGTGCTATTGTATTCATTTGGTGTAGTAAATTCATTTGTTGCATTGAGTTCAATGAAGTATTTAGAACCATTGATATCTTCAAAGTTTAGTTTTTCAGCTACTTTCAACTCTACATATTTTAAAGATGTATTGTTATCGGTCATTTCAGTAGCTGAAAATTTTGTTGTGAGTTTTCCACCAGCATCTTTTACAACAAAACTTTTAATAAAATTCTCAACTTTTTGTTCATCCTCACTAGCGGAAGTATTGATGTCAATAATGGCTATAACCTCCCCAATATCGATATTTTCATGTACATCTAAAGTTTTTGAGTGGATAAGACTTGGTTTAATTTCATATTTATTTTTTACAGTCACGGTTAAAATCATCTCATTACTATATTGTTTTGTTCCGTTAAGGTCATTATTCAAATAATTCCATGCTTTTATAAAAAGGGTATGAGTTTTGTTCGTTTCATAATCTAATTTTTTATCTAAGCTAACAATTCCTGAAGAATTAATAACAAAAGTTTTATTTAAATCACCAGAAGTAATATTAAAATCACTAGCATATTTTGTATCAAATGTATCGCCACTTGTGTTAATATCGTAAGTTTGTGCTGTTTGATTTTCATCAAAATCAATCATTGAAGTACTTGGTAGCACGGGAGCGGTATCTATGATATTTGAAACATTAATCGTAACATTGACATCATTACTATATTGAATATCTGTAACACCTGTGCTATTCCAAAAATAAGTTGTAGCTTTTACTGTAACTTTATAAACAGTATCATTTGCATCAAGCTTTTCTACATAATCATTATTAGAATTTATATTTAATTGTCGTGTTGTAGTTAGGTTGCCATCTGCAAAATATTCAGTGAAAGGTGAAGTAGCGACAGAAATGTTTTCATTATTTTTTAAAATAGAAATAATTTTATAGGTAGTTACATTATTTTCATCGTGAATTATTCCACTGCCATCAAAAATAGTTCCATTTGTTTCAAAGGTTGCAACTAATTTATTAGCACCCGTGTTTTCTGGAATTGAAATATTAGAATCAGATGTGAGTTTTATAAATGGTATTTTATCAACAACATTTATAATTTTTATATTTTGAATTACCTGATTACTCAAACCATTGTCATTATTCCACCAAGTATTATTTGCTTCAATCCCCAAATTGTATTCCCTTTGAATTTCATAATTTAAAGGATTTGAAGTATTTACCTCAATAACACCAGCTATTACATTTCCTGTGCTATCTACTTCGTTTCTGATTGTAAAATGTTTATCGTCATTTCCAAAAATGATACGAAACTTAGTATTGGAAGTATTAAAATCACTATTATTGGTATCAACTGGAATATATATTTTATAGTTACTGAAGTCATCGCTTAGCTCGGGTATTGATCTTGAAGAATTTCCTAAAAGTGTCGGTGCTTTATCTATAACATTTTGAATATTTACAGTGATAATTGCATTCACTGTATTTACCCAAGCTTCACAGGTAGTGTTGCAATCTTGAGTTATATTATTTGCATCTTTATATTTTGTATTACCATTTTGAATACTTACATTAAGATTTATCGTATTGTGGAGTCTGTCTTCATAATCAAAAAGTGAGTTATTACCATCTTTGTTTTTGATTGTGATGACTCCTGTCGTATTATCCTCGATAGCAAAAGTACCATTAATATCATCAGTAAGGCTAAATATCATTGGGAATAATGTACTGTTATTGTCTGGTGCATTTTCAACTGTTTTAAGAAGGTTTCTTGTATCAAAAACTTCAGTTCCATTGGTTGTATTTTCTTCTATATTTTTAGAATAAGTGTTTACAATAAGTTTTGGTGGATTATCTAAAATATTGGTCAGCGCAATATTCAATAAAATATCTGTCATATTCCCAACAGCATCAATCGCTCTCGCTACAACTTGAAACTTCGCACTAGTATTGTTATCGAAATCTGGTTCGGTTTTAAATGTAACTGTTCCATTATTATCAATAGTAAAAAGATCCCAATGAAGACTTTTATTAGATTCATTGATATCTATTATGTCGTAAACCTTGATTAAATTTCCATCTGTAGCATAAATATTTCTAAACAATTTTTGTTGCTCATTTAAAGATTCTTCAATCGTAGTATTGAGTAGATTTGGAGGAATTGTGTCATTGTCAACCCAGAGTTCTATTGATTCGGAAGATTTGCCATAATTATCTTTAAGTTTGAAATAATAATGATAACTTGTAATAGTTGGAGTATTAAATTTTAATGTAATATCTTGGTATCCATTGTGTCCAATTTTTAGGTTATCAAGAGGTTGATATTCACTATCCAAAGGTTCCGCAGTATTAGTATCATTTGTATCAAGTACATAATAAATGGAGTTTCCGGCTTCACCTTTGAGCTTAAACTTTCTCGCTTGTACTTTTGTTGAGAGATGATCATATGTGATGATTGCTAAATTATAAGGATTGACAAAAGCAGGTTTTGATGGATTAATACTTGAGGTATCCAAACCATTATTTATCATTGAATTATTTAAGTCTGACAGTGAAGCATTAGAATCTATTAAAGTTCGGTTGGGATATATTTTTTTAAATGTAAGATTGAGGTCATATTCAGAAATTGCATTTTCTTTAAAATTAAATGCTGGAATATTAATTTGATTTAAGATTGTATTTCTTGTTGTTTCATCAATAAAGATACCATTACTTGTATTTTGATCAGTATCTAGACTTTGCAAAAGTCTTATTGAAGAGATAACTTTTGTTTGCTTTATGTCTTTTGTTGAATATCCCAAAATATCTGTTGGATAAATTTTTATATTATCAGACAGAAGTGTTGTATTGATATCTCCTAAGTAAAATTTTCCAAGACTAAATTCAACAGTTGTACAATCTTTTGTGTATTTGAAACTACCGTCAGATTTGGTGATACCGGTTAAGGATCCACACTTGTATTCAATACCACCAACGGGTGAATCAATAAGATAACCAGTGTATTGAGTAGAAGAAGATGGTGTTATAGGAGTAATGCTATCACCACTGCTAGTAGAACTTGCCCCGCCTCCACAAGCGGAAAAAAATACTACATTTAAAGTTAAAAGTAAAATTAAAAGTAAATTCTTTTTCATTTTATAGATTACTTAAATCCTTCAAAGTTGCAATATTTGCAGCTAGTTTATTTGTTACTTCCAAAAACTCTAGCTCATCTATGCTATCAGCAACTATTCCAGCACCTGCTTGAAAAATAATAGTATCGTCTTTAATGAGAGAAGTTCGAATAGTAATAGCACTATCCATATTTCCATCAAATCCAAAATAAGCGATACTTCCACTATAAAAACCTCGCTTAAGTCCTTCAAACTCAGCAATCAATTCCATTGCTCGTATTTTTGGAGCACCAGTCATTGTTCCAGCTGTAAAAACAGAAGCAAAGAGGTCAAACATATCGTATTTGCTATCAAGTTCTGATTCTACATCACTCACTAAGTGCATCACATGAGAATATCTCTCAACCCTCATCTTATCTGTCACTTTTACAGTTCCAACTTTAGAAACTCTCCCAACATCATTTCTTCCCAAATCTATAAGCATAACATGTTCCGCAAGTTCTTTTGGGTCATTTAGAAGTTCATTTTCCATCTCTAAATCTTTATCTTGAGTATTTCCTCTTTTCCTAGTTCCTGCGATTGGACGGAGTAAGATTTTGTTATCTTTGAGTCTTACCATCACTTCTGGACTACTTCCAGCTATCGCAAAATCTTCATACTCAAGTAAAAAAAGGTAAGGTGATGGATTTTTACTTCGAAGTGCTCTATAAAAACTTAAATTATCTATCTTTACCTTTTGGGTATATCTGTTTGTCATAAGAATTTGAAAAACATCACCGCTTCGTATCATCTCTTTTGATTTTCGAACCATTTCAAAAAAATGTTCTTTTGTATGAGCAAAACTCCCAACATCGAGTAAAGTAGCTTTTTTGAGTGGTACATAAAGTGAACCGTTTTTGATAGCATTTTCTATCACTTCAATGTATTTAAAAAATGGTTCATAAGAGGTTACAATAGTAAGTTTAGAAGTTTTATGCGAGTATCCAAGAACGATTTTTGGTCTGATAAGGTCAAAATCAGCTATGTTTATTGTATCTTTAAGATGAGACATATATTTTTTCAAAGTTGGTTCAAACTCTTTGACCATATCGTAACCAACATTGCCAATAAATCCATCAATAAGACCGATGCCCAAATCATTTGACAATGATTTATAATAAGTCATATCTAGTTTTTTATAATAATCTTTTAAAAACAAAAATGGATTACTTTGAATCTCTATTTTTTCATTATTTTCATTTATATAATAACTAATTTCATTCTTATGAACAACCCTTTCTCTAGCACCAATGATTATGTAACTAAAATTACCATCACTAGTATTTACAGAAGATTCAAAAAGAAATTTAACTTCATTTGGAAAAATCTCTTCAATCTTTTGATAAATAGAAACTGGTGTAAATTGATCTAAAAAAAGTTGTTTTGAACAAAATTGCATCTATTGACCTTTTGGAATAAATGCTTTTGGATTGATTTCATTACGAATTTTCACTAAATCTTCCAATGCCTGATCTTGTGTGGCATAACCACCAACAAGGAGTTTTGAATATTGTTTTCCATCTCTTTCCAGTTTTTGAAAAGAGTATTTAAGATTATTTTTTTGTAACAATATTATTAAAGCTTTATCAGGAACATTTGAAAACGCCCCAACTTGAATATAAATGTTTCCGTTATCACTATTTGATTGATTTGACTTCGATGGAGTTGTCTCCTCTGGAAGTTCAACTTCTTTTTTCTTCTCAGTTTTTGGAGTTTCAATCTTTTTGATAGTGTCTTTTTTTATCTCTTTGACCGCTTTCGGTTTTATAGGTGCTTCTTTTATAACTAGTGTTTCTTTTGTCACTTGGGCAGGAGTTACTGCCACTACATCTTTTTTTACTATATTATTTTGTGGTGCAGGTGTTACTTCTTTTTCTGGTGTTGTAACTGCAACAGCTTGAGTATTGTTTGCAATACCAAATATATCACCTTGTGCTTGATTGTTTGTTGGAACTGCTACTATTTTTTCTTCCGCTTTTATATTTACATTGTCTTCTGATTGAATTATCTTATCAATATCAAGAGATTTTGTCTCAGTATTTGCATTTGTATCTACATTTTGAATAAGATTTTCAACTTTTTTTTCATCGATAATATCATTTTGAGAAAAATTATTCTGATTTTTTGGTTCCGAAATCAATTTAATTGTTACTATCGTGATTAAAAATAATAAAACAAGAATAAATCCGAGAAGGATATATTTTTGTTTATTTGAAGAATCTTTATTCAGCCTTATGTCATCAAGTTCTTGATAATTTACTTCACTTATAAGTTCATCATCTCTGTATTTGCTACTTGCTTTTGCATAAGATTGTGTTTTTTGAGACATCAACTCCTCTTTTTGTCTCTCAAGTTCAGCTCTTTCTCTTTCTATCTCTAGATTTCTTAAAAACTTATCACCATTAATTTGCATATCAAACCTTTATTTTTTTAGTATGTACTTTTTGTATAAATTACAAATTTACTTGCCAACTCTTCAAGTTCTTTTTTAATTTTTTCTTGTAGCTCTGTATTGTTGATATCATCTAAGATATCAGCTATTTTATTTGCTATAAATTCAAATTCAGCCTCTTTCATCCCTCTTGAAGTAAGAGCAGGCGATCCGATTCTTACACCACTCGTAACAAATGGGCTTCTTGTTTCACCAGGAACTGTATTTTTATTTACTGTGATTCCTGCATTTCCTAGTGCTGCATCTGCTTCTTTACCACTAAAAGGTTTGTTGATAAAGCTTACAAGAACTAAGTGATTGTCTGTTCCACCACTTACAAGTTCATATCCTCGTTTTACTAAAACTTTTTCAAGAACTTTAGCATTTGCTTTTACTTGTACAGCATACTCTTTCCAAGATGGATCAAGTATCTCTTTAAATGCTACAGCTTTTGCAGCTATTACATGAACAAGTGGTCCTCCTTGCGTTCCTGGGAAAATAGCACTATTTAATTTTTTTGCTATCTCCTCATCGTTACACATAATCATACCACCTCTAGGTCCTCTTAATGTTTTATGCGTTGTGGTTGTTACAACATCTGCATAAGGAAATGGGCTCATATGCTCATCAGCAGCTACAAGCCCAGCAATATGAGCTATATCAGCAAACAAAATTGCACCAACAGCATCTGCGATTTCTCTAAATTTTTTAAAATCAATCTCTCTAGCATAAGCCGAAGCTCCACAAACGATAATTTTTGGTTGTGTAATTTTTGCTATATCCATAACTCTTTCATAATTAATTTGACCATCAAGTTCAACTCCATAAGAAAAAGCATGATAATTTTTACCAGAAAATGATGGCTTTGAACCATGAGTTAAATGTCCACCATGACTTAAATCCATACCTAAAATTTTATCTCCAGCTTGAATTAATGCAGCATATACAGCACCATTTGCTTGACTTCCTGAGTGTGGCTGAACATTTGCATACTTACATCCAAATATTTTACAAGCTCTATCAATTGCTAATTGTTCCACTTGGTCTGCAAATTCACAACCACCGTAGTATCTTTTATATGGATAACCTTCTGCATATTTGTTTGTAAATACACTTCCCATAGCCTCCATTACAGCTGGGCTTGTAAAGTTTTCACTTGCAATCATCTCAAGATGATGTGTTTGTCTTTCCAACTCATTTTCAATCATTCCAAAAACTTCTGCATCTGCTACTGCTAAACTATCACTACTTAAGAACTTTCTATTTTCACTCATTTCTAATTCCTTTATTTAATTTATTTATTATCTTCTTCACTATGTAAATCTATCTCTTTTAAGACAGGTTTCATCGCAGGGAAAAGTAAAACATCTCGAATACTATGCTCATTAGTAAGCATCATTACAAGTCTATCTATCCCGATTCCTTGTCCAGCAGTTGGAGCCATACCATAAGAGAGAGCATTTACAAAATCTTCATCCATCTCATGAGCTTCATCATCCCCATGTTCTTTTGCTGCCATTTGCCCTTGAAATCTTTGAAGTTGGTCAAGTGGGTCGTTAAGCTCACTAAAGGCATTTGCTATCTCTTTTCCTGCAATAAAAAGTTCAAATCTATCAGTTAAATGAAAATTTTCATCGTTTCTTCTTGCAAGTGGAGAGATTTCAACTGGATATTCTGTTATAAAAGTTGGATTGATAAGTTTATGTTCAACATACTCATCGAAGAGTTCCCCTTGAAGCTGACCGAGATTTAAATTTGGTTTGACATTTACATTATTTGCTTTTAAATAAGCATAAATTTTTTCAATATCTTCTACAATTTCGCTAGGAACCCCACCAATTTCACTTAAAGATTTGATAAGTGGAATCTCAGTGAATTTTGAAAAATCAATATTAAAATCACCATAAGGTAAAACTGTTGGAAGGTTTAGATGGTCGAAAAGGTATTCAAAATATTCTTTTGTGATGATAATTAAATCTTTATAAGTTTTGTAAGCCCAATAAAATTCGATAGAGGTAAATTCAGGATTGTGTGTAGCATCCATCCCTTCATTTCTAAAGTTTCTATTGATTTCAAATACAGCTTCAAAACCACCAACGATAAGTCTTTTGAGATAAAGTTCTGGGGCAATTCGTAAGTATCTATCAATCCCAAGAGCATTGTGATGAGTGACAAATGGTTTCGCATTTGCTCCACCTGCTATCGGGTGCATCATCGGTGTTTCAACTTCTAAAAATCCTTTTTCTTCAAAAAATCTTCGAGTTAAACTGATAACTTTACTTCTTGTATGGAATGTTTTTCGAACTTCACTATTCATAATAAGGTCAAGATATCTTTGTCTATATCTTAACTCTTTATCGGCAAGACCATGATATTTTTCAGGAAGAGGGGAGATGGCTTTAGTGAGGATTGTGATATTGTTTGCATGCAGAGATAACTCACCGTGCCCAGTTACAAAAGGATAACCAACGATTTCAACGATATCTCCAACTTCAATGTTTTTCTTAAATACTTCATTGTAGAAATCACCTTCAAGATTGTCTCTTGCTACATAAATTTGTAACATTCCACTTTCATCTTCTATTTTGATAAAACTCGCTTTCCCCATCAAGCGATACAGTTTAATTCTTCCAGCAACAGTGTAAATTCTAGTTTCACTTCTTTTGTTTTCAAGATTTTCAACATCACTATTTATATTTAAAAACTTTTCAATTGTAGTGTTTCTTTTTGAACTATTTGAATATGGGTTAATTCCCATCTCTCTTAAGTTATTTGCTTTGGTTATTCTTTGCTGAATAAATTTATTTGTGAACAATATTTTTTCCTTGATTTAATTTTCTGATACCCTTAGAATTATTTAAAATACCCTGATAATTCATATTTTAGTTTTCTTTTATAGCTTTTAATTTTTTATCCACAATGTCGTCAGAGATTGTATTTATAGTCTTTTTAGTACCGTCAACGGCTGTATCCAATTTATTTGAAATAGTATTTTGTATATTTTCATGATTAATTTTAATGATATATCCACCGCTACTTATAAGCAATGGATACATAAAACTATGAGTTCTGATATTTTCCATTTTTTTATTGATAATTTCTACGTTTGACAGTGCAAATACTATGATAGAAAACAATAAAAATACCTTACTAGCACCAAATAAAAATCCAAAAACTTTATCAAATAATCCAAGACCACTGAGTGAAAACATTTTACTAGCAGCTATTCCTAAAAAATAAGCGGCAGACCATATGATGGCGAGTGAAAGAATAAAACCAATTAATAACATTGTATTGTGATTTTCGATTCCAATAATAGTATCAATTAATCCACCAACACTTGATGCTATTCTTGAAGCAATGAATATACCACCAATGATACCAAATATGGAAAACAATTCCCTCATTAAACCTCGAAGTAATCCTTTTAAGCCCAAAAGAATTATTAGACCTAAAATGATGATGTCAAAGTAAGATAAATTTTCCATATTTCCGCCATTAGTTGATTTTTTTGTGGATTATTATATCTTCATTTAGATAAAATAAACTTTATGATAAACAGATATAAAACTAAAAAAATATTCGTAGGTGGTGTAGCTATTGGTGGTGATGCCCCTATTAGCGTTCAGTCAATGACTTTCACAAAAACAAATGATGTGATTTCGACGGTAGAACAAATCAAAATGCTTCATTTTGCTGGAGCTGATATTGTTAGAGTTGCAGTTCCTGATATGGAATCTGCACTTGCATTAAAAGAGATCAAGAAACAAGTAAGTTTGCCAATGGTGGCCGATATTCATTTTAACTATAAGTTAGCAATTGAAGCAGCAAAATGGGTTGATTGTATACGATTTAATCCAGGGAATATTGGCGAACAAAGTAGGATAAAAGAGATAGTAAAGGCTTGTAGAGAGAGAAATCTTCCTGTGAGAATAGGGGTAAATTGTGGAAGTTTAGAATCTCAATTTGAAGATAAATACGGACAAACAGCCAAGGGAATGGTTGAAAGTGCCAATTACAATATTAAATTTTTAGAAGATTTGGATTTTACAGATATAAAAGTAAGTCTAAAGGCGAGTGATGTTCAAAGAACAGTGGAAGCATATCGAATGCTTCGTCCTTTAAACGATTACCCCTTTCATTTAGGAGTGACTGAGGCCGGAACACTTTTTCATAGCACGATTAAATCTTCAATAGCATTAGGAGCACTTTTACTTGATGGAATAGGAGATACACTAAGAGTTTCAATTACTGGTGAATTAGAAAAAGAGATAGAGGTTGGAAAAGCTATTTTGAAAGATGCAGGAGTTCTTAAAAATGGTGTAAATATAATCTCTTGCCCAACTTGTGGCAGAATTGAAGCTGATCTTGTCAATGCAGTTGCAGAGGTTGAAAAAGCAACAGCTCACATAAAAGTTCCTTTAAATTTATCAGTGATGGGTTGTGTGGTAAATGCCATTGGGGAAGCTAAAAGTGCTGATGTTGCTATCGCTTATGGAAATGGAAGTGGTTTGATTATCAAAAAAGGGGAAGTAATAGAGAGGCTTCCTACTGATAAATTATTAGCTAGATTTTTAGAAGAGGTTGAGAAAGAAGCGTTGAAGCAAAGTGAAGAAAAATAAAATTAACTATTTTGCACAGAATGCAGCTTTAACTTGTCCAAATTTTTGTTTTGTTTTTTTGTCTAATTCAGTTTAGAGTAGAAGTTATCTATATGAGTCACTTGCAAATTCAAACAAATGATTATAAACAGCTTCAATCATCATCTTTTCACTTTAAAAATAACCATTTACAGGGAGTAAATAGTGATTTTTAAAGTGAAAATCTAATAATTGCTACTATTCATACTCAAAATCTTTGAATT
>CAMCYD010000073.1 GCA_945883785.1 Helicobacter pylori PMSS1 | reverse complement strand
TTCAAAGATTTTGAGTATGAATAGTAGCAATTATTAGATTTTCACTTTAAAAATCACTTTTTGCTCCATGCAAATGGTTATTTTTAAAGGGGAAAGATGATGATTGAAACTGTTTATAATCATTTGTTTGAATTTGCAAGTGGCTCATTACTATCATTTTTAAATGGTATGACATCCACTTCAACTTTAATACCGATTTTTGGTGGCTATCGTATCCCGTAAAAACTAAGCTTGAATTTGTTAAGAGAAAAATACCCTACAACACACTGAAAGTAATAGTCATACAAGCACCTGTAAAGTATTTATTTTCCCATTCAAAACTTACATTTGTTGCTTCGATCGTACCCCTAAATCCATCAGCTATAAGATTATATGTCATATGAAGTCCTAGTCCTGTCCCTTGAGATTTATGTTTTGTTGTAAAATAAGGCTCAAAGATTTTAGGTAATACTTCAATCGGTATTCCACCGCCATTATCCTTTATAGATATCACAACATTATCACCTTCTAAATAGCTATCAATAAAGATATATTTATCTATCTCTTCCATCTCAATGAGTACATCTTTTGAGTTATTGAAAAGATTAATAAGGCACTGATTGAGTTCATTTGGATATGAATTGAGATTTATATTTTCATCAAGATTTAAAATAACTTTTAGACTATTTGCTTTAATCGTTCCCTCGACTATTTTAATAAATTTTCCAATATTTTCTTTAAGATTGAAATTTACTTTTACTCTGTCCCCTTTGATGAAATCTCTAAAATCATCTATTGTTTGCGAGAGATATTGAGCATTTCGATTAATAAGTTCACAAGCTTCTATAAACCACTCATCCGTAAGCAAATTAAACTCTTTTTTGATTAGCATACCCGTTGCACTTGTGGAAATAATGCTAAGTGGCTGTCTCCATTGATGAGCAATATTTCCTATCATTTCACCCATCGATGCTAGTTTTTCAGATTCAAATAGTTTCTTCTCAATAAGTAGATTTTTAGAAATTTCATCTTTCACTTTAATTTCAAGTGTTTGATTTAAGTCTATCAACATATTTCTATCATTTTTGATAGTAGTTGCCAAATATTGAAATTCTGATATATATTGTTCTGCAAACTCTATTGGTTTGTCTGATGGAGCAACTTGAATATTTTGTATAATAGCATTAAGTGGTTGGCTAATTCTTTTAGAAATGAACCATGTTAACAATAATCCCAGAAAATAAACCAAACATAAATTTACAAATAATTTAACTATTTGTTCTTTTGTCTCTTTTTCGTGTACTTCATGATTGGCTTGCATTACCATATAACCCATATTTATATCCAATAATTTAAATGCTGAATAGGAAATATGGCTATCATTTACTAATTGTAAATCGTTTAAATTATATTTTGTTTTATTGGTTGGACTTTTTGAGTATAGAATTTTGCCATCGACATTTAATATAAATATATTTTTGATATATTTATTTTCAACAGCATCTACTAAGTATTTGATAGATTTTATATCATTTTGGTAAATATATCCTCGAATATTTTCAGTTAACATTTTCTTGATAGTTTTATTTGTGGAGTCGAGATATTCAAGTGATTTTGTTTGTGCTTGGTTGTATTCTACTAAAAATTGAGCAACAATAAAAACTGTTAATAAAACAGAAATAGAATAAAAAATCTTTGATTGAAGTTTTATTGGTCGGCTGAAGAAATTCATCATTTCAAATACCTTTCAAACTCTTGTGTAATTGAAAGCTTTGCATTTTTTAATCTTGCCTTTGAAAATACGATTTCAGGTCGCCCTTTTTGCCAGTAAAATGCTCCAATTGCATTTTCATTATCTATAAATATATCATTATCCGTTGCAAACAATAGTTTATTTTTAGTTTTATTTGTGACTTCATCTTGTGAAGATATTATGATGATAGATGCTTCTTCAGCGCTATTTGCAAGTTTGAGGTTTTGAGAATTTAAAATCACAGATTTATATAATGGGTCTTTTGCATAAACCAAAATCGAATCTTTTTGAAATACTGCATAAAAAAGTTTATCATATATTTTGGCACCAGTCTTTACATCAAAAGCATTTGCTGTTTGACTAAAAAGCAATAATATAAAAATAACTTTTTTAACTAATTTCAAAATGAATATTCCATACTTACATAATATTTTTTGTCTACAGATGTTGCTTCTATCGGTGGCAAACTAGTATATGTTTCAGTTGAAATTCTTGAATAGCTTTGTTTTCTAGCTTTATCAAGGATATTTTCACCTTTTACAGAAAATGCCAAATCTTTTGAGTATCTATATTTTATACCAGCACTATAATCGTACCAATCTTTATTTTCAAGAGTATCTTCTCTATAAATAACTTCATTAAAAATATCAAACTTACCGAAAGTATTTAAAAATCTCGCATATCCGCCCATTTCATTATAGTCACCAGAGGGAGAATTTTCAATAAATTGTTTAAAGTAATTTAATTTCAGTGTATGAAGTGATGAATAATTAAAAGAGTAATCTAACATAAAGCGTTTGTTATAAATATTTTCTTTATAGTTGTCAATTGAAGACGAGGGAAGAGTGGTAAAATAAATTGGTGGGGTATAAGTTATTGGAACTTCTATCGTTGAATAAGTCGTATTGTAATAAAGTGCATTTTCTGTTTTGTATTTAGCTGTTAACAATCTAAAATTATGTTTATCTAAAGTATAGTCAACTTCTGCAACATAACTTTTCATCACCTCTTCCTTTAAATTTTTATTCAAAGCAAAATAAGAAGAATGCAAATACGGTTCAAGTGGCGATGGATTTTCATAATAAAAGAGTTTTGCCGTAAGATTATCTTTGTTAAAAGTATAACCAACTCTATACATTATTAGTGATTGGTCTTTTATGTTTGCATTGTTATTTATTTTGCTATATTTTGCTCCTGTTGCCAAAATTGAATTGTCACTTATGCTAAATTCATTTTGCAAATATGCCGAATAAATATTTTGTGTATCAAACCCCTCTTTTGGTAAATTACCATTATTTGATTCGTATTTCTCAAAATCAACATTTTTAGAACGAGCTGTTGCCCCTATCAAAAAATCATTTGCCCCAATTTTATTAAAATAATCAGTTTGCAAAGTACCAACATTTTCAATTGTAGTCATAGCAAATCTGCTCGTACACCTATAGCCTAAAATAGGGACTGCAGTATCTTTTTCACAATAAAAAGGGACATTATCAGCTGTTTCTAATATATCCGTTGCTCTTTGGTATGCAACTTTAGTTAATATATTTTCAAATGATTTATTTTGATAGCTTACTTGTAAGTTTTTGTATTTTACATCATTTTTTGTACTTGTGGCATCTAGGCTAATATTTGCAAATAAATCTTGTTTTATCTGCATTGCATTCACCAACAAATGATGTTCTTTGTTGAAAATGGTACCAACAAAATGTTCCGTTCTTTTATCCTTGCTTACCTCTTGTCCATTGCTAGTTGGATTATCACGATTGTCTTCAAGTCTCGAAATATAGGCAAAATATGAGAGTTCCCCTAAATCCTTCGCGAAATATCCACTTTGTTGGTTACCTCCAA
This sequence comes from Helicobacter pylori PMSS1, assembly GCA_945883785.1. Taxonomy (GTDB): domain Bacteria; phylum Campylobacterota; class Campylobacteria; order Campylobacterales; family Arcobacteraceae; genus CAIJNA01. Next base: position 9,813 of record CAMCYD010000073.1, on the reverse strand, counting down.
AACTTCCGCTACTCAGAAGCAACTTTCCTCCACTATCTCTTTGCGGAACTTTTGTGTGAAGTTTGATTAAAACTTGCGTTGATTCAGTTGAATATTCAAATGATGGCATCGCTAGATACAATTCGATATGATCAACAAATTCAAGCTCAATTGCACTCATATAGCTAAAAATACTCCCGTAGATTCCGCTTGTTATTTCATGATTGTCTAAATAAATTCTAACTTGAGAGTTACTAAAAGGGACTTTTTGGTCCATTAGATTTAAATTCAAATACCCAGCTTTACTATCCAAAACACTAAAAAATGGAGTTGATTTGATAATATCTTTTAGATTTCTAGCTTGCATTCTTTCTATATCAGAACGAGTAAAAATAATCGTATGTCCAGCATTTTTAAGTTTAGTTTCTTTTGATAAATCGCTTTTTTGAGCAAATTCTCCCAATAAGTTATCCATAGAGTCATTAGCTACCAACAGTGTGCTTAATAATATTGATGTGTACACAGCTTGTTTCATTTAGTATTCCCTTTTTTCAATCTTTCAGTTTGTCAATTATACTATTTCAACGATACAAGTCCCTTAATAAACCATCACTATATGACATTTATACCATTATCAATAAACAATTTTGTTAGCATACCATCTTTGTGAACATATTCATCAACTTTTCCATCACCTTTTAGTGTTCGTTCATTGTTTGATTTGATAAGTGTCTCCAACTAATTAAACTCTTTTTAGAGATTAATTAGTTGGAGACACTTACAATCTAATTGCTCATTTATAAAACTTAAAGATAGTATTTTTTCCAATTCACCCAAATCAAAAGTTTCAATTAATGGTTCTTTCAAATAAGACTCATCATCTTTAGAAACAAGAAAAATAGCAGGAAAACTTTGAGCATAAAAAAGCTCCACAGGATAACTCTCTTTATTTTCAAAAAAGACTATTACAGGGATAAAGTTTTGGTTTACAAGTTTAGTTATCGACTTATTAGCAAAAATATCTCTAAACAGTGCAAGAGATTTTTTATCTTCTTTTTTGAGTATCAATAAAAAAATATCTTTATTTTGTCCCTTTGCCTTTTGAAGTGAAGCCTCATAATCGCTTTGCCATCTAATATGTTCGGCAAAAAGAAATTGACCACATAGCAACAAAATAAAAAATATTTTCATCCGCTTTTACCTCTTAAACTCTTTTGATATTTTATTTAATTCAACAACTGGAGGATTTGGAAGATTTGGATAAATCTTTTGAACCGCATTTGTCGCCCACTGAGGATAAATTCTAAAGTTTAGTTTAGCTGTTACCGTTAGTGGATAGTTTGGTTTATTTTTATTTTTCAGCTCATAAGTTTCAACTCTTCGCATCCCAGCAGGAATTCTAGTATCACTAATGAGTTTTTTATATCTCCAAAATAGTAGTCCTACAGGATTGTTATTTTCATCGCCAAAAACTTTCATAAAAACTCTTGCATCTTTACCAATATTTCCGTCATTATCTAGTTTACCACTTTGAAACACCACATTACCCATCTTATCTTTTACAGTAATATCGAGCCACAATTCTCTAAAATCTGCAACTCCAGTCGGCAAATGATGCCCAGCTCCAACATTTTTTACCCCAACAATTAAGTTGCCATCTTTCATATCAACATCAAGTTTGGCTGAAGTTTTCAGTAATTGTATTGTTTGGTCTTCATTTATTTTGTTTTTAAGCCCTGATAAAAAATGATTTGAACCAGCAAAATAATGTACTTTTACATCATCTTTTATTTTCCCACCATCCGTAGAAACCCCTTTTAGTGGGGCGAATTTACCATTTTGTAGCTTTGTCATATGGCAATCTATGCAAGTTTTATTTTTAGTTTTATCTTTTGGATTATTAAAAGATGATTTTTCCCACTCATCAAAAGTCGATACAATTTTGATATTTGTTTTCGGATGAAATTCATTATGACAAGAGGCACAATAACGACTTTCCTTGTAGAGTGGATTTGAATAACTTTGCTTATGAACATCTGGTGCGGAATTGATAAATTTTTCGCCGAGCCATTGTTTTATGTCTGATTTACTATCTTCAAAAGTATATTTTTTCCGTGATTGTAAAGCCAAAGAGTAAGAAGCATTCCCTTTACTCTGTGCATCTTTTATAGTATGACAAGCCACACAAGAAACACCCTCCTCAAGTTGAAAGTTTCCTTTTGTCGCAAAATCACTTTTAAGTGTATGGGCATTTTTCTCAAATAGTTCATTGCTCAAAAAGTTCCCATCCATCGCATGAGTTGTCTTACTAAGACCCGTGGTTAAGGCACTTGGATTATGACAACCCATACACCATTTACGAAATTCTTCCCCTTCCATCTCCCCTGCTAAAGTTTCCATTGCCATATAATAGGGATTTGAACCAGCGATATGTTTATGATTAGAGTCGCTCCATTGATTGAAAATCTCACTATGGCACGATTTGCATTTGACCGAATTTGTCCAGTCTTCATTATGGTAAGTATCGGCTTTTGTATCTGTTTTTATCAAAAATAATTTATTCGTATCACTGTACAAAGGTACAGAATAAAAGATAGTAGATAAAAATATAACTATGATTTGTACTTTTTGTTTGATTATATTTTGCTGTTGTTTAATATGGAAAAATAAAAATGGTAATAACAAAAATGAACCAAATTGATGCAGATAAAAAGAGACCTCCCCGACAATATCGCCACCACGATTTCCTATCAAAAAAAGATAAAAACCACTCAAAATAAGGATAAAAAATAGAAATAAAAGCAACCAACCCTCCGTACTATTTCGTTTTTTAATAAAAACAAACTTATAAATATGCTCATAAATAAACGGCATAATAAAAAATATCACAACCAGCAAAGAGCTTATGATATGAAAAGCTTGGATAATTCTCAAGTATTCCCAAGCCATATTAAAAACATTTAATTGACTAATTCCAGTAATAAACATAATTGTAAACAATAATGTAATATAGATTGTTTTCATTTTGTTTCCTTACTTTTTACTGAAGCATAATCCACTATATCGCCCTCAAGTGTTCGCAGAAATGCCACTATTTCATCAATTTGTGTTTCACTTAGATTGCGACCTATTTGATGCTTTGCCATAATTTCTACCGCCTCTCTTATTTTTGCTACGGCACCATTGTGAAAATATGGTGAAGTTTTTGTTACATTTCGTAAACTCGGCACCCTAAAAAGATGGTTATTGTTTTTGCCTAAAAATCCACCTTTGTTTTCAAAAGGAAACTCATTATTAAAAATCTTCACTTCAGGCACCAACTCAAAATTTGGCTTTAAATCATAAATTGAAGCAAAATTTCGCAAAGGAAAAGCTTGAATACTTGTTCCACCCAAACTAATTCCATTGTGGCAACCCTTACATCCAAAATTTATAAAATTCTTTAAACCTCTTTTTGCTTCATCACTCATAGCATTATTATTTCCCTCCAAAAATCTATCATAATCACCTCTTGTAGTTAGTGTTTTGACATAAGTTTCTATGGCTTTTGTTGTATTTTCAAAGTTTATATTTTCACCAAAAACCTTTTGAAACTGTGTTTGATATGTTGGATTTTCTTTTAATCTTGCTTCTAATTGTGTTTGGGATAAATTCATTTTATGTGCTGATTGCAAGGAATTTGCAGTTTGTTCTTTTATGCTTTTTACCTCTCCACTCCATGTAAAATATTTGGCAAATGTCGTATTTAAGATAGTTTGAGTATTGAGCAAATAGGGATGTGGCGTTTGCCCATCACCGAGCGAAAATGTAAATCTATCAACACCACTTTGGTCACCCAAATGACAAGCTACACAAGTTGTATTATTTTGATTTGATGTAAGAAAGGAGTAAAGGACACCTTTTCTTGTTAGATTTTTGTCAAATGAATGACAAGTAGCACAGCTTATCTCTTTATTTTTTGACAACTGAATATCAAAAAAAAGTTTCTGCCCAAGGGCAATCTTTTGTAAATCCATTTTATTATCAGTTGTATCTACCAATTCTAGCAACTTATCAAAGGAACTAGGCACAGGTTTAAGCCCACTTGAAATTGCCAATTCTCTTAATGTATCATCGCTATACTCTATTGCCATTTTTGTTGGTAATAAAAATGGCAAGGACAATATTAAAGTTATTACGGCTATTACAATAAGGATAACTTTTAAAAATAACTTTTTCATATTTAGATTCCTTTTAAATTATTTCAAACCATCTTATCGCTATCAAAAAAACAAAGCAATAGGGTTTTATCACTACAAGGATTTTATTTTGTCACGAAAGGGATTTTATGAGGTCTTTTGGAAATATGCCTCTAAGCTATTGTAATCATAAAGAGACCACTGCACAACCAAAATAGTTTAGTGTGAATTCTATGTTTTAGCAGATTTTTATTCAAAAAAAAGTCGTTTGCTCCCTGCAAATGGCTTTTTTTTGAATAAAAAGATGCAAAATAGAGTGTTTACAATGAATTGTTTTAGTTGTGCAGTGGTCTCATAAAGCAAACTAAGGCTTATAATTGTATGTCATTGCGAGGAACGAAGCAATCCACAAGTCCGCTTCTTTGGATTGCTTCGTTCCTCGCAATGACTAGCATAAAACCAAAAGCCCGTGCTTTTAATCGCTATTTTAGCTTCTTAATATCCTCTTCAAGTTCCCTAAAACTTAGCAATCTTAGCTCCTCTTTTTGAGTAATTTTATATTTTTCATACTCTTCATTTGACTTATCAATCGCCATTTGGTGGCTTATTTTTCCTGCATGATTTAAAAGTTCTCTACCATTTAAAGAGATGATACTATCAAGTCTTTCACACCAATCTTTCATTGTCATTGGTTTTTGTTGCATCGCCATAGTTTCTGCAAATGCCAAATATTGCTCCACTAAAAGCCCAAGAAGTTTTATCTCCTCTTCATTCAAAAAATTCTTAGCGATACTCACATCTTTTTTGGTGATATTTCTATCCTCTTTATCATAAGAATTCATCCCCAAAAGTGGCAAACTCATATCTACTCGATGATAGATAAGTTCAGCGGCTGTTTGCTGTGATACCGCCCAAAGAAGTTTATTTTGCACAATTTTAAAAAATTCTATCGTTTTCTCATCTTTTGGGTCATAATCCACACTTGTCATATAGATATCTTTGATTTTTTGATAAAAAAATCGCTCCGATATTCGTATCTCTCTAAGTCTTTTTTGAAGTTCATCAAAATAATTCATACTTGAACCACTTTTAAATCTCTCATCATCAAGGACAAAACCTTTAGTGATATACTCTTTTAATTTTGTATTTGCCCAGATACGAAACTTTGTCCCTTGAGGAGATTTGACACGAAAACCAACAGCGATAATCATATCAAGATTGTAATAACTCACATCATAATTTTTTCCATCATTTGCAGTTGTTCGGAATTTCCGAACAACTGAATTTTCATCCAATTCACCCTCATCAAAAATATTTGTGATATGTTCACTTATTGTCGATTTTGCTTTGCCAAAAAGTTCACAAAGTTGAGCCACAGACAACCAAATAGAATTATCTTCAAATCTCACATCAACTTTTATTTTACCTTCTTCGTTTTGATAGATAATCATTTGGCTCATTTGACAGTTTCCTTTATCTGTAAATACTCCTCATACAATCCAAATAAAAACTCAATTCTTTCTTTATCATTTTTAAATGATTTTGTGCCGTAGCAGTTATCAACGGCACGGTCAAGTTCTTGGTGGGCTTTTTTTAGATTTGGTGGCATAGAAAGTGGGTCGTAAAGGTCGGCTAGACTACAATCGCTAAAACTAGCTCGAATATCCAAAACATTTTGTGCTTTTTCTTCAACTGCTAATTTTTGTTTTTCATTTACATTTTTTGGAAATGGGTAGTTGTTATAAACTATTGTATTTGAGTATTGATAGTCGCTTTTCATTCTTCCACAAGTGTATTTAACCCATGCCATGTGCATTAGAGATGTCAACATCCCAAATTCAAATAATGTAGCATCTTCCACAATCATAGAACTACCATTTGCAATATGTGATTTATTTAAAAATCCCAACGGAATATATTGTCTAGTTTCAGATGAAACTTTTGGAATTAGAATATAGCCATTTTTAGGTTGCCTATCTTCCCCAAATAATGTTGGATATTCTGCAAGTTTTTTAGTAGCTTCTCTATCGCTAGAAAATCTAAAATCTCGTACACTGTCAATCTTTTGTTTTACTATTGGCATTAATTTTAATTCATTTGGATTTAAATCTTTAAGCCATAAACAATATCTTTTCATATTTTTAATAAATTCAGCTCCTCCACCATAAGTAAAAATATATTTTTCAGAAAGTGGTTCTTTATTTATAAGGTCAATTTTTTCATCCTCATTTAAAATTAAAAAACCATTGTCTATCGCTATACTTCCATATTTTATAGGGTTAACTTTGCATAAAGATTTTGTCCTTTTCTCAATTACCAAATCATTTCCCTCAACTAAGTAAGGATTGATATTTTTTACTATTTTTTCATGGGCATCACTTTTTATATCTTCGTATTCAAATATTCTTTTATTTGTTGTGTCAAAAGAGGCAAACCCTACTATTACCACATGAACTGCTGCATTTGATTTTGCTTCATTGCTCCAGTTAAAAGTTTGGTGTGCAAAGTGGATTTTTATCCCATAGTTTGAAAATAACTCTTTCCACAAAATCCCTACTTGTTCCCCTTGAGATATCGAGTTTGTAGATACAAAAGCTACTTTTATTTTTGTATTTTGGATATATTTTGAAGCTTTCAGATACCAAGCAGTTACATAGTCTAGCACTCCAGCACCTTGAACTTTGCCAAATATTTTAGCCATATCCTCTTTTTGCTCTTTGTTTTGTTCTTTTTTCCCAATAAACGGTGGATTACCCAAAATAAAGGTAAGTTTATCACTACTTATCACATCTTCCCAATGGATTTGAAGTGAGTTTGCATGAACGATATTTGCTGATTTTTTGAGTGGAAGTCTTACGAAATATTGCCCAAAATATTCACTTATCATAAGATTCATTTGATGGTCGATGAGCCACATAGCAACTTGGGCAATCTGAGAAGCGAACTCTTCCACTTCGATTCCGTGAAATTGGTCAACATCACACCAAACGATAGAGCTAATATCAAGTACACTTTCTGTGTGTAATATCTTTAATATTTCAAGCTCTAAGATTCGCAGTTCCCTATATGCGATGATAAGAAAATTTCCACTTCCACAAGCTGGGTCAAGAAAATTTAGAGTGGAAAGCTCTTTGTGAAATTCGGCTAGTTGTTTTTTGTTCTTTTTTACCTTTTCAAATTTTTCATAGAGTTCATCTAAAAAAAGAGGTTTTATAAGTTTTAAAATATTTGCTTCACTTGTATAGTGAGCTCCTAAGTTTCGTCTATGCTCTTTGTCCATAATAGACTGAAAAAGTGAGCCAAATATCGCAGGGGAGATTTTGCTCCAATCAAGATAACAACACTCAAGGAGTATCTCTCTCATACTGCTATCAAAAGATGGGATTGGTAAAAATTCTGCAAAAAGTTTTCCATTGACATACGGGAAATTTGCTAGATTTTCATCAAGATTTTTGAGTCTTTTGTCAAGTGGAGTGTTTAATACTTGGAAAAGTTCTGTAAATCTACTCCCTATATCACTTCCATCTTCATGTGTTCTATTTTCGATAAATTCTGTAAATAGTCTTTTTTCAAAAATAGCTGTATCTTCTGCGAACTGCAAAAATAAAAGTCGTACCAAAAAATGCTCCAAAGGATGCCCATCATAACCTACATCTTTGAGTTTGTCATGAAGTTTTCCCATAAGCTCCGCTGCTTTGATATTGATAGGGTCTTCTGCTACTACTTTGTGTTTGGTGTAACCAGCGATAAATCCAAAAAGATGGACATTTTTATAAAGTTCACTAAGGGTAAATTCATAAGATTTATCATCTTCTAAATCATAAAGTTTGAAGATTTCAAAATCAGAGATAAGTATATATTTTGGGAGTTCGGCTTCTTTAAGTCCTGGGAAATAATCAAGTGCTTGTGTGTAAGCTTTATCTAGGTCTTTTCCACGAGATTTGTGTTCGACTAGAAGTGTTCCTTTCCAAAAAAGGTCGATTCTTCCTCTTTTTTCACCCAACTTTTTGACAGGCTCTTCAAAAGAAGCGACCCTTTTTCTACTTATCCCAAAGATATTAAAAAATTCATTCCAAAAACTTTGAGATTCTGCATGTTCTCGCTGTTCACTTTCCCACTCTTTTGAGAATTGTATCGCCCTATTTTTTATCTCATTCCAACTTAATGCCATGCTAACCCTTGTAAATTAAAGTTTTTGATTGTAGCTGATTTATTTTTAGTGCATACCATTGATTATTATCTCCCAATGACCTTTTCTTGCACTACCAACCCTTAAAAGTTTGTTGTCCACTTTTAGTTTTGCAATACTTTTTTCAATAGCTCTTGTCGTGAGATTTAAAATATATGCTAATTCATTTATAGTGATTTTTGAGTTTTCTTTGAGGAGTTTTAATATTTTATCCTCTGTGTTTACCGAACTTTTTACCGAATTCTTTACCGAACTTTTTAGTGATTTTTCAATACTTTTGAGGATAACTTCAAGCATAAATTCTACAAATGGTGTACTCTCTCCTAAGCTTCCCGATTCCTCTAAAACCTGATAATATCTCTTTTGATAGTCTCTTACAATACTTTCAGTTGGGATGACAATAAATGCTTTTTTCCAGCTATACAAAATCACACTTTGCCAAAGTCTTCCGATTCTCCCGTTTCCATCGCTAAAAGGATGGATAAACTCAAATTCATAATGAAAAACACACGACTTAATAAGGGGATGTTCATCGCTATTTTTGAGCCAATCAAACAAATCTTCCATAAGCTTTGGGACAAAATGAGGTTGCGGTGCGATATGAGTTACTCCATCTTTTCCCCCAACTCCAACATTAACTGTTCTAAAATTTCCAGCTGTTTTGAGAATTCCACTCATAAGGATTTTATGGGCTCTCAAAAGTTCTTTGATATTTTTATGGTTATAGTTTTCAAACTCTTTATAAGCATTGATAGCACCTTCAACCTCAAGAATCTCTTGATAAGTTCCAAGCACCCTTTTACCATCAAGGATAGCTGTTATTTTTTCTTCACCCAAAAAGTTACCCTCTATCTCTAAAGTACCTGCTAAAGTTTTGATACGACTAATTTTTCGCAAAGCAGGAGTGATGATATTTTTTTCTTCAACTTCAATCTTTGTCATCTCTTCACTAATCTTCGAGATTAAATTGACCATTTTAGTTGTGATAGTATAGGGTGGTTTAGCCATTTTTAAACATCTCCAAACATTTCAGATTTTTACTTCTCGTCTTTTCCCCATCCAAATTTTCACTAATGGAAAGCTTTTGTTATTTTTCCTATCTCATATTTTGAACCAAATATGGGAACATCTTTTTCAATAACCGCAATATTTAAAATAGCACTAAAAAGTTCTCTCATTTTCCTAATATCATTTAAAACAATAAATGCATACTAGTTTATTGTTTTAAATGGTATAACCTTTGTGCATAATGTGTAAAGATTGTATTATGTCCAGTTTCACCACATTATGGCTACTAATTTCATAAATCATACAAGCAATAGATAAACAGCATCATAGTAAAATCTTAGTCACAAAACAAAGGATTTAAAAATGTGTCAAATCTATCACTCTAATGCTAGAACAAACCAGCATGTAAGAAAAATTATACAGAAATCTAATTTAACAAATAGTGAATTAGCAAAAAAA
>CAMCYD010000072.1 GCA_945883785.1 Helicobacter pylori PMSS1 | reverse complement strand
ACCCATGTGAGAGAGTTTATAGTGTAATATTTTAGAAATATTTGGAGAATATTTTTATTTTTGAGCAGATTTAGATATTTGTTTGAGAAATCTGATTTTTTAGGGAAAAAGTAATGCGGATTAGAGATTGATTATCGACAGGCTCCTAGCTTGGTAATTCATATTTCAGTCTGCATTCCAAATGTGGACATTGGGAACGAGGAGAAAAATTATTCTATCATATATCCCAATCTATCTATAGTTTTAATAATATCTTCACCTATTTTTTTCCGAAGCTTAAAGACAATATTTTTTAAAGCCGATTCACTCATCTCTTTAAAAATGTACATATTGTCTTCTATTATATGTTTTGTTACCAAATGACCTTTGTGTTGAAGAAGCATTTCCACAAATTTCATTTCACTTCTTGTTAATTTTACTTTTTTCCCATCAATTGTAAAAGTTTTTTCTAAAGGGTCATAAAAGTTGTGACCAAAATAAACATTTTGAGATAAATTTTGTTTTTCTAAAATAGTCACAATCCCTTCTAGTGCTTTTATAAATAAGTCTAATTGAATGGGTTTTATCAAATATTCTACTAAGTGTAGTTTGATACTATCTAAAAGGTACTCTTTATTTGAATAAGCAGTTGTGATTAAAATCGGAACAGTTGCATTTTTCTCTCTTATTATTTTAATAAATTCCAAACCATCCATTAAAGGCATCTCAATGTCGGTAATAATAATGGATGGATTCTTTTCTTCATATATTTTGAGTGCTTCTATTCCATTTGAAGCTTCATAAATTGTATCAATATAGTAACTCAAATGCCCAATGAATTTTTTTCTTAAATCTAAATTATCCTCGATTAATAATACAGATGAAAATTTTAATATCGCTTTTTGTTCTTGTGTCATTTTTGAGCATCCTTACATCCATATTTTGTGGGTAATTGCATCGTGTATTTTATATCATTATTTTGAATATCCACAAATAATTTTCCCTTGCAATTGTATTCTAATAATAATTTTATAACTTCTATACCAAGAAAATTTTGCTGATTTGTTTTTAAAAACTGTATCATTTTTTCATCAATTATTCCGATATTCGCCGTGAGTTCAATATTGATATTTTCAGATATCGTTACTGTAGAGATTGTTATTTTTGAATTGTGTATTTTTTGCTTTTTAATTATCTCAATAAAATTTTGTAAAATAGCAAGAATTATATGAGAGAAATCATTTAGCTTACCAAATATCTCAGAATTTTCATCTATATCAATCAGAACAACGATATTGTAGCTTTTCGTATAAATATCGATAAGCATCAAAACATCATTTATAGTTCTTTTTAAATTAAACTTGTTCATTTCAATACTATCACCATCAAAAATTATTTGAAAACTATTAATTGTATTTGATAGTTTCTGAATAATTTTATTATTATCTGTTAAAATTTCTTGTACTTCTTTTCCTTCTATTTTCATTTGAAGCATCATATTATTTAAGCCTAGTTCCCCTAAAGGATTTCGCCATTGATGAGAAATATTTTGAATCATTTCATTCATTTGAGATATTTTGTAACTATGAAATAATAAAGTATTTTTATTTAAACTTTTTTGCATCTCTATAGCCATTTGTTTTTTAAGTTCTATATTTGATGTTTCCAATTGAAGTACATAATTTTGAACATTTAAAATCGCCATACTGATAAATGAACTTATAAGTAAAAGAGCTTTCTCATCTTCCTCAGTATAAGGCAAATCTTGATTTTCTGCTTTTTTATTGATAACTTGTAAAACCCCAATTACTTCATTTGAAAAAGGATGTAGTAGCGGTAGAGTAAGCATAGAATTGGTTTTATAATGAAATATTGTATCAAATTCTTTTGTACCAGAAAGATCAAAATCATTATTGATATAAACATTATCGATTTTTATGAGCCTCATTTCGTTGCAAGATTTCACAGCTACTAAATTGTGTTTCTCTTTAAGAGAAAGTTTTATAGATGAAATGTCTATATTTTTTTTCTTCAAATCACTATCACTGATTGAATCATTTTGAAATATTTTAAATAGTAAGGTTTCTTTATCTTTAAGATAAATTGTTCCAGCATCGCTTTTTGTGATTGTTCTGATTAACTGTAAAAGTTGTTGAAGAGCGATATCTACATTGATTGCTTGAGAGGGATTGGTTTTGCTCATTGTGATTATTCCTTTTAGGTAACTAAAATTTTTATTGACGAAAATTTACAGTGATTGTATCTTTTGTAAAGTATTCTTTTAGTCGCTATTTTCACTTTTTTATCGCTGATCGTTTCATTTTGTACAAAAGAGTAATCCAATTGGTTGTTAATACCGTATAATTTTTAAGTATCAACTATGTAATTTTTTTGTAATATAATTAAAATCGTTTCATATTTTAAGGAAAATTTATGCTGGAAAATATCTTTACAAGTGGCTTTCGCTTCGCACAAGAAGACTTCGAAACAAAACTCAAATACAAATTTTTTAATTCTATTTTGTTGTTTAATATGCTTATCACTTTTATGGCTGCTTTTGTCAGACTTGCGGAGGATAAGATTGAGCTCTTTGTAGCAAATTTTGTCTATTTTTTATTTGCATTTAGTATGTTGCTTTTGATTAGAAAATACAAAAATTTCTTTCAGATAGCGATAAAAACAACTCTAGTTTTTTCAGCAATAATAACTCTTTATAGTTTCAGTATGCAAACGCACAGTATGGTTGGTGTGAGTTGGATGATAGTGATATTGACTTTTTCATTTTTTCTTACGGACAAAAGATTTACTTACTTTACTTTGATTGGCTTTATCGTTTCAATTACAGCTATTTATTCTTTCAATCCTCATTTTGAAGAGTACACTATCGTATCTTTGTTGTTTGCTTTTATCCCTATTGGTTTTGGTTTTATTTATTTGTCATTTTATGAAAAACGGAACGAAGAACTACATCTTGTTTTGAAAAATAAAAATGATATGTTATTTGAATTGACAAACAATCTCCAAAATTTAGTGGAAAAAGAGGTAGCTAAAAATAAAAAACAAGAGGAACTTTTAGCAAGACAATCTCAAGCAGCAGCTTTAGGGGAGATGATGGATGCGATAGCTCACCAATGGATACAGCCTTTATCTGTTATCTCGATGGAGATACAATCTTTAGTTTTGAAACAAGAAAATGAGATTCCTATCACGAAAAATGACATCAGAGAAACACATAAAAATGTAGATCTCCAAATGAATCATCTTATCCATACTATCAATGAATTTAGAAGTTTTTTTAGGATAAATCAAGAGTGTATCTATGCAAATGTAAATACTATCATAGAAGCAACTCTTGTATTACTACACGATACGATAGCAAGACATTCACTTCAAATTGAGGTTGTTGGGGATAAAACTATTGAAATATCGTGTATCCCAAATGAATTTAAACATATTTTTATCAACCTTATCAACAACTCCAAAGATGCTTTTGTTGAAAATAATATTCCACCTGAAAAAAGAAAAATCATCTTTGAATTGCAAAAAAATGAACTAGAAACAACTCTTTTGATACAAGATACAGCAGGGGGAGTCCCTGAAAATATCATCAAAAAGATTTTCAAATCAAACTTTACAACAAAAGGTGAGACAAAAGGGACAGGGATAGGTTTGTATCTCTCAAAACAAATTGTTGAAAAAATAAAAGGGACTATCGAAGCTAAAAATAAAAAAGATGGTGTTTGTTTTAGTATCACAATACCTAATCAAATCCATTAGTTAGCAGATATACCTTGTTCCCATATTAAGTGCCTCCAACTAATTAAACTCTACAAAAAAGAGTTTAAGATGAAGTGCAAGGCGGAAGTTCGCAGACTTACGGTAGTAAGTCAAGAAATTCCAACGATGCAATGGTGCTTTAGCTTAAACTGTTTTTAGAGGATAATTAGTTGGAGGCACTTAAAACCTCCTTTTTGACTTTTTATCGTTTTATCATAAACTTTCAAACATATCATCAATCAATTTTTGAGATATTCTATATCCATTTTTTTGAGCCTCTTCTAAAAAGAGTTTTGCCTCTTCTTTGCTTATAAACCCTTTTTTAATATTCAGATAGATAACTCCAATTAACCCTATAATTTTAAGATTGAGATTTAAAGCTATTTTTCTACCCTTCTTTTCATCTATGATAAGTGGTAAGTTTTTCGTTTTTGCTAACAGTATCGCTTCACTTTCACCTTTATCTAGTAGAGCTAACAAAGATTCCAATGTTTCAGAGTTACTAACTTCCTCAACTTTGATAAAATTTGGAAGTGATGTAGTTTTTTTTGTAACTACCTCTTCATAAACAGCACTTGGAACAAAAACTATTTCAAAGAGATTTTGTAAAAAATCAAAGCGAGACAAATTTGATAATATAATGAGTGTTGTGCTATCAGAAACGACAATCATAAAAAGCTATCCATACTCTTCATATCATCGCTAAAATCATAACTTACTACATCTATCCCCATAAGAGATAACATTTTCATAGCTTTTTCTTTAGATACATCAAGAGATTTTGAAAATTGTCCTAAAGAGATTGCTCCACTTTTATATCCATCTATTAAAAGTGATGTTTTAAGTCCATAAGTCATAACATCATCATTAAACGAAAGTGCTATTCCAATAGGATCACTTCTTTTTGTAATAATTGTATATTCATTCTGCTCTAGTGCTTTTGTAAGGATTGCTGGGTTTGTTTGCAAATCTCTTATACCTATTGTTTGCATTGATTACTCCTTATACATACATTTGATAGTATTATAGTGTTATTTTTTATGAAATAGGCTTAATTACTTTTGGAAATTATTCATATTCTTGTCTCTATTCCCACTTTTGAAAAGTGGAACCGAGAAAAAAATTCTTCTTCAGTAACAGTTTCCATCTTCCCTTCATTGTAAGCTTTCAATCTGTTTATCGCTTCACCTTCCCAAATTGCATCTATCTCTTTATCTGGCTTATCAAGGCTTTTAAGTAATTCATCTACTATCAAAAATCTCTCTTCTGCTTTGAGATGCAGTACCAATTCTAATACTTCATTTCTACTCACAAAAACTCCTCACACCTTTAAATATCTTCAAATTGTACCAAAATTCCTATAAATCTTATTTCCCCACCATCCACAAATACAATTTACCCTCTTTTTTTGATTCTTTAACTTGAGAATTTATACTTTAATCTCCATTCCCACTTTTCAAAAGTGGGAACGAGGAGAAAGCCAGAAGCAATCTAAGAGTCACTTTCGGTCATTGCGAGGCACGAAGCAATCCAAGAGTCGCTTTGCTGAAGTTTGAATACTTCGAAGTCTGCTTTATGGACTGCTTCGTTCCTCGCAGTGACGGTGGCTAAGATTTCCCCAAAGAATACCTATAAAGTGTTTTTGGCTCAATATCCACCAAGCCATTTTTAAATTCCAAACAACCCCAATCTTTGTCAATTGAAGCAGAATTTAACTCTTGCAATTCAACTTTCTCTTCCAAAAGTTCGTTTAAATCAACCTCTTTTTGGACTCCATCATCAAAAGTAAGAAAAAATTTGTATCCATCTATTTGTTTAAAATCTAGTAGTTTCATAATTTACTCCAAAGGTGCAATTTTGTGAAAATTTTGAGTTTCCCATATTTCATTGAGTTCATCTTGATGTACTTCCGCCCATTTTCTAGCGAGTACTCTAGCTGTTTTTGGCAAACTTCCATCGATGATATTTAAGTTTTCTAGTTCCATCACGGCTTCGTGTTCACCGTATTTTATATGAATATGTTTTGGTGGATGTTCGTTATCTATACTAAACATTCTTACAATTATTCCGTAAAATCTACTAATCTCTGGCATCTTTTACTCCTTCAATATTTTGTTTTAATTGTACCCAAATTCCTATAAATCTTATTTCCGCACCATCCACAAATACAATTTACCCTCTTTTTTTGATTCTTTAACTTGAGAATTTATACTTTAATCTCCATTCCCACTTTTGAAAAGTGGGAACGAGGTAAAAAACTTTTTTTCTAGTTCACAGACTCTGGATATAATTACCAACAAAACAAACTAACTTCACCACTTTTATCTCGCAGGAGCAACACACCGTACACCAACCTCTTCATTTTTAAATGTATCATAAGCACCATTACCCCACCAAGAAGTAAAGAGTCCAACACCTCCTGCTTCAGTCCGCCAAGAACCACCTTGCATCAGGAGATAAGTTCCAAATACAGGGGGTATATTACTAGCAGTTGTACCTAGACCATAACGACTCATTCCGACACCATTTGCACTACTCCAGTTTTTCCCCATCAGGCTTTGTGGTGAAAAAGCATTTGTGGTAGCTTCTGTATATTCTTTGGGAGTAGTATCACTTGAACCAACATTTTGTCGTTCAAACATCGTCTCCCAACTATTTCCAGCCAAATCCCATATAGCCTCCCCGTTACTTGTATAAAGCACCCTTTTTTGATTGCCACTTGTTTGTCCTGTCCCATTATAAGGATCTGTATCAGCAGCAGGAACAAGTGCATTTTTGGGGCTATTATCATTGTGTCCGCTATAGATATATCCACTCCCTACAACCCCAGTTGACCAATTCACTGGATTATTGGCGATATCTTTCGCTAAGAGTGTCCAAAGGTTGTATCGCATAGGAAACCCTCCCGTGATAGCATTTCCATTGAAATCTACAAGATGGGAGCTACTACACATACTTCTTGCATTGACATTGCTTACACTATGAAATGGTTTGTTCACAAACGAACCTACTTTTTTTGTTAGATTTGTATCATCTGCATTTTCCCATTTAAATCCACCATAACTATCTGCAGCAAAACTTCCAGTAAAGACTGATGCTTCATATTTCATCACACACCACCCTTTTGGTGAATCGTATTGCCCTTCCGAATTTGGGATAAAAATCCAATTTTGTCGGCAACGATTTGCAACAGAAACAGTTGTTCCTCCACTACCAAGCATCGACCAACTACCACTGTAGTAAGTATAGGTATCTATTGTTTTTGAAATATCATTGTACACATATCGAATATCTCCAGTACTTACCCCTGTCGTTGGAAGAGAAGTAGCACTTGCGACTGTAGTTGTAGAGGTTACGGGTGGAAGTTCGCTTGTAGTTGGAGCTGATGCTATGACCCATTTTGTCCCATCACTCAGCTTTAAAATAGCTTCTCCACCACTACTTGTATCGTACCAATATTTATATTTTGTAAAATCTGGTGCTGATGAACTTATGGTAGCTTGAGCCAAACTTCCACCGATACTACTTCCTAATATCTCCGTAGGAAGGATAAACTGCGATGTTATCGCTCCTGTGGTAGCATTTACAGTAGGTTTGATGCTATGTCGCCAGTTTTGAACATAAGTCGCTCTTGCATTTGCATCGGCTATTGTGGTACTCACTGAAACAACACCAGTTGTACTATTGGTAGAAAGTGTAAAAGGATTTCCGAAGCCATTGTCTGTAGCTGTACCACTATCAAGAAATCCAGCAGTTACAAGTGCAGTTATATCAGCGGGTGCATAGCCTACTGTAGAATAATATTTTTTGACAGCATCAAAAATCTCATCCTCTTTTGAGATAAGATTTTCAGCCTTTTTGCTTTGGATGTAAGCACTCATACTTGGCATAACTTGATACGTCCCGATAACAGTTAAAATCACACCAAGCACGGCATAGATTAGGTTTTGCAATATTTGCTCCTTTTATGGAATATGTGAAAAATATATCAAATTATTTATTTTTTTATGGTCGCTAAAAGTTTTATTGTCATCATAAAGCAAACTAAAGCTTATATTATATGTCATTGCGAGGAACGAAGCAATCCAAGAAGCCGACTTTTGGATTGCTTCGTTCCTCGCAATGACTGGAGCATAAAACCATAGTTTGCTTTGGGATGACTATATTGGTTGGGAAAATGAGGTTTTAATGAGGTTTTCTAATTCCCAAGCTCTCTAGCTTGGTAATTCATATTTCAGTCTGCATTCCCAATGTGGACAAACGAGTTAAATTCCTACCAAAATAATGATAGGAGTGAGATATTATCCTTCAAACAATTGACTATGTGTTCCGATTCGTGTCAATTTAAGGTATCAATCTGCTATGATGTATATCACAAGCATATCTCCACTTATATGAAATTCCCTAAAACCATTATAGTTTCCCTCTAAGTTATGGTCTAGTGCTTCTTGTGGAAGTTTATTTTCTTGAAGCAGTAAACTAATAAAATGGATATATTTTGCATAATGCTTATCAGATAAATTTTGTTTATCATAATCCTTTTTAAAAGTTTTGGTTCTAAATAATTGCAACATTTAGAGTTGCTCAATTGAGACTATATCTCCATCAAGATTTTTTGCCTCTTCCATGGCACTGATTGTTGTTTGATTTGGGATTTTTAGCTCAAATGGTATTCCTCTTTCGTATTTGACTCTTGTTAAAAAAATATTTATTGCCTGTGATGTGGTCATTCCTATTTTTGCAAAAATATCTTCCGTTTCGCTTTTGAGATTGCTATCTACTCTAGCTCTAACCGTTGCACTTAACATTTTAGTATCCTTTTGTATTATTTCTTAAATTGTAGCACATTTTAGCTACAATATTCATTTATAAAATGGAAACAAGTTAAGTTTTATTAGTTGGGAAAATGAGGTTTTAATGAGGTTTTTGTGGGAAAATAGTATTTATCAATTAGCGAGAATTTTATAATTCTTAGACTCTAGTGCTTGTCTCCATTTATACGGCGATAAATAAGTATGTGATTTTGTCTTTTTTTGCTTTATATTGTCATCAAAAAGCAAACTAAAGCTTATATTGTATGTCATTGCGAGGAACGAAGCAATCCATAGTCGGCTTCGTGGATTGCTTCGTGCCTCGCAATGACAGTTTCTATGTTTTAGTTTGCTTTGTGATAGCTATATTGAGTAAAGTCAAAAGTTTCAATATAAAATTCTTCCAAGTCTTTATTGTCTGGCATAAGAGTTAGCCATCGTAAGCCGATGGAATTTTTCCATTTTACTGCTAAAGAGATACAAAAAGAGATTAAAAACTCCGATATCTTTTGATTGTCCAAATCTACATAAGACATTTTTCTATAATCTTCAACAACATATATGTATTCTACATTGATACACGGGATACTATCAATTTTACTCGCACTTAGACCAACAAAACCACAAATATTATTTTCTAGTACCAAATAATATATTACACTGTCCCCTTTATTACAGCTTTTGGACAATTCTTTGATAAATTGTTTTTGTCTTTCGTCTTTTGTAAGTTTTATAAGTTGTGATGTTGGATTCAGGGAAACAAACTTTTTAAGCTCAAAAAGCATATTTTACATTCGCTTTTTGAATACTTTTTACAGCCATTTGAACAATATGTTTTGAGTTTTTATTTGAGTCAACTTTAATAACAACACTTTTTGGTAGCTTAATGTCACCTGTTGATAGAGAAACAACTTTGCCATTTTTATACATATATGCCATCGATACTCCTTTTTTATATTTTTATTATTTTATCATAAGTTTAAGATTTTTTAAGTTTCTAAAGTTTTATCATCTCAACTTTCTCCCACTCAACTTGACTGATATTTCTATCTTCTTTATCAAATTCAATACCAACCAAATAAATATCTCTCTTTTCGTTTAAATATTTTTCATGGTATTTCATCTCTTTGATTTGGGAAAGTGCATTTGCTCCATCTACTTTAAATTCACACACATAAATTGCACCATTTGGGATTTTTAAAGTTAAGTCTATTCTCCCTTTATTTGTTGCATCTTCTGCTATAAGTTCTACTCCCATCGCTTTCATATAAGCATAAAAAACTGAGACATAATATCCCTCATATAGATAGAGTTTTATCCCTGTGAAATTGTTGTACGGGATAGAAGCAAAAAGTGCTTTTATGTATTTCTGAAAATTTGGAAAATCAGCATCTACCAAAGCATCATAAATATTGTTGTGAGCTAGGTTTGAGTTACCGATTTTTGACATAAAATCCGCCATACTTCCAAGGAGTGAAACTCGTACTTCTTGATTTGGAATAGCTAGAGTATATCTTATCCCTCTCGGGGTTTCCTTTGAGTCAACTATTGTCAAATAGCCTGTTTGCCACATCAAAGTTTCAAGCTCAATATAGTCAACATCAAAGCTGTCAAGCATCTTTTCATCTTTTACAACATTTTCAAGGTCTGGCAAAAAATAGTTGTTTTTTTCGACAAGTTTCAGTAAGAAAGTTGGTGTTGCAGTTCCGAACCAGTAGTTTCTGTATATAAAACCATTTGAGATAAAAAGCAAAATATCAAAAGGATTATAAACACCCTCACCTAGAAACTTATAGCCATTGTACCAGTATTTGATTTTGGCGAAATCTTGCCCCTCTAAATGTTTGGCAAATACTGTTTCTACATCATTTTGAGTATATCCGCAGATTGTTGAATATTTTTTATCAAGTGTAATATCATTAATATTATTTAACCCACTAAAAAGTGAAACTTTTGAAAACTTACTTACTCCAGTGATAAATACAAATTTGAGATATTCATCCGCACCTTTTATAACCGAGTAGAAGTTTTTTAGTTCCTCTCTTCGATTTCTTGCTTCCTCTTGGTTATCAATATTATCAAGGATTGGTTTGTCGTATTCATCGATAAGGATAACTACTTTTTGCCCGTATTTTTCATAAGCCCTATAAATAAGCTCCCTAAAGCATCCCTCAATTGACAAATCAGTATCACACTTGATTTGCAACAGCTCTTGATTTCGCTTGATAATCTCATAAATAGTTTGTTTAAATCCCTCTTTAGTTTTGAAATCCCCATCATTAAAACTAATCCTAACAACTGGATATTTCTCAAAGCTCCACTTATCATAAATATAAAGCCCTTTAAAAACCTCTTTATCTCCATCAAAAATAGTTCGTAAAGTATCAAGAAAAAGTGACTTTCCAAATCTTCTAGGACGAGATAGAAAATAGTATCTCCCATTTTCTATTAAATCAAGTGCTATTTTTGTTTTATCAACATAAATATAATCTTCTTGCAGAATATCTTTGAGTGTTGATATTCCAATTGGTAGTTTTTTGAGTTTCATTTTTTGTCCCTTGAGAATTTACTCTTCTTTCTAGTTCCCAAGCTCTAGCTTGGTAATTCATATTTCAGTCTGCATTCCCAATGTGGACATTGGGAACTAGCGAAAAATTAAAACGAAATCTTATCTATAAGTTTTGAGACAATAACAAAAAATCCCATCTCCACGGCTAAATTTCTCTTCTATCTCTTTTATTTTTGGGCTTATCATTTCGATAACTGACATATCACTATATTCGCTATGCTCATATAAAGCGATGTCGTGCGAGATTAAAAAAGCAAAGCAGTTTGCTTTTTCTTAACATCTCTCCCATATCATCTACTCGTGTCTTATCCATAATAAAACCTCCTTTTTGACTTTTTACTATTTTATCATAACTTTTAGGAATTATTTTTATTCTTATCTCTATTCCCATTGAAAGACGATGGGAACTAGTTAAACTTGATAAGTCCCGATAACAGTTAAAATCACACCAAGCACAGCATAGATTAAGTTTTGCATATTTTATATTCCTTTTGATAAGCTATTGGGCTGGAACCATACATCGCACACCGACTTCAGTGTCCCGATACGACAAACTAGTTGTACCCCAATGAGAGGTAAAGAGCCCCGCGTTCGAGCTACCGTCCCAACTGGCGCCTCTAAGAAGCCTGTAGCTCCCCTGCACCGCCAAACTAGAAGTTGTTCCCCCTGTACCATAACTTTGTCCAACACCATAAGTGCTATTCCAATTTGTAGCCACAGTGCCCATAATATATTGTGGTGCAAAAGCATTTGTGGTAATACTTGTATATTCTTTAAAGCCATCTGTTGAACCAATATTTTGTTGTTCGTACATTTGTTCCCAAAGATTTCCAGCCAAATCCCAAATAGCATCCCCTTGAGTGGTATAAAGTACCCTTTTTTGATTGCCACTTGTTTGTCCTGTTCCAGAATAAGGATCTGCATCATTTGTGGATGGAGGAATCGCATTTGCAGGGGAGTTGTCACTGTGTCCAGAGTAGAGATACCCACTCCCTACAGCTCCACCAGACCAATTCACGGGATTGCTTGCGATATCTCTTGCCAAATTCCAAAAGGTATTGTACCGAAGAGGCACTCCCCCTGTGATAGTATTTCCTGCGGAGTCCACAAGATGATTTTCGCTACAGATACTCCTTGCATTAGTTGAGCTTACCATATTAAGAGTGGAATGACCGATACCAGAAAAAACTTTTTTGCTGAGATTTGCATCATTTGCATCTTCCCAATTCATAGCATTATAACTCATCGTATATCCAACACTTCCCCAAGGAGAAGCCTCATATTTCATCACACACCACCCTTTTGGTGAATCGTACAGCCCTTGTGAATTTGGGACAAAAACCCAATTTGTTCGGCAACGATTTGCATTTGAAGTGCTAGAACCTCCACTTTTTGTCATAGACCAACTTGTCCCGTAGTAGGTGTAGGTATCTACCGTTTTTGTACTTGCATTATAGACATATCGCTCATCTCCATTGCTCACTCCTGTGGTTGGTAAAGAAGAAACTTGTGTGACTGTATTGGTCGTGGTGATGGGCGATTTTGTAGCATAAGCCCATGCACTTCCGTTGTACATCTTGAGACTTGAGGGATTTGTGCTTGTATCATACCAATAAGTATATTTTGTAGAATCTGGTGCAGTCGTGCCGATATACGCTCCCGTGAGCAATCCGCCACTATTTCCATGCAATACATCCGTGGGTATCACAAAGCTACTTTTGACCGTGTTTCCTGTAGTGTTGAGTGGTTTTATCCAGTTTTTCCAGTTTTGCATATACGATGTTTTTGCATAGCTATTTGGGATGTCTGTGTTTATGGCAACTATTCCTGTGGTGTTATTTACATCGAGTGTTATTGGAGTCCCCCAACCATTGTCACTAAATGCTTCACTACTTATAAATCCAGCATCAACAAGAGCTTGAGCATTTGCAGGAACTGTCCCTTTGATGGTGATATATCGCTTTACAGCATCAAAGATGGACTTCTCTTTTTGAGCTAGATTGTCCGCTTTTTTTGCTTGGATATACTCACTGATACTTGGAGTTACTTGTGTAGCACCCATAACTAAAAATATCACTCCAATGACTGCATAAATTACATTTTGCATTTGTTGGATTCTCCTTCTTTTTAACTTTGAGTAAATATATCAAATTTGCTGTCTCTAACTAGTCGCTAGATTTAGAAAACTAGAGGCTAGTTTCAGTAAGCTAATTGCTTATCTTTTTTTGCTAAAATATCCAGATATAAAAACGATGCGACAAAACAAAAGGGTAAAAATGAAACTCAAAAAACTTCCAATCGGAATATCGACACTAAAAACGATATTGAATGATGATTATCT
>CAMCYD010000071.1 GCA_945883785.1 Helicobacter pylori PMSS1 | reverse complement strand
AACTTATCACAAAAGATACGATTGAAGAGAAGATCTTAGAACTACAAAATCAAAAAAAAGATATGACCGATATGATTATAAGTGGTGAAGATGGTGGGCTGAAACAACTAAGCCAAAGTGATTTAGAGTATATATTGGGGTAGATGATGACGACATATACTCTTAGAACTGATAATTCTCTCAAGATTGTAAAAGAAAAATTTCCATTACTGACCAGTTCTGCATTAAAAGGTTTGTGTTATAGCTACGGTATATATATCCCTTATGAAGCACAAAAAGCTTCTATAATCGATGCTCTTGAAGAATTCTTAAAAGATAGAGATGCTTTGGAAAAGTTTTACAATAAACTTCCCATAAATCATCAAAAAATCTTAAAACATATCATTTTCTTTCAGGGAAAAAATCTAAAACAAGAGATTCAAAAAAAGTTTCTCTTTAATATAGAGCTTCCATCAAAATTAAAATCAAAAATACAAAAATATGTTTCGTGGCTTGATTTATTTGTGAACAATGATGCAATGGATGGGGATATTAAAGAATTATTTTTGTCCTTTTTGTGCGATACTGCAATCTCTCAAAAAAGTCAAAATATCGAAATTAGCGATACTGAAGATATCAATGGTATAGAAGTCACAAGAGTCACTAATGCAAATAAGCCAATAACACAAAAACTTACCCTGCAAAAAACAAAAAATATAATCGAATCAATTCATATTTTTTACAATCTTCTTAAAGCAAAAAAAATAACAGTTACACAACAAAATGTATTATCGGCAAAAACACAAAAAGCACTTACGGAGAGTTTAGAATTTTCTCTTGATGAGATTTACCCTTTTGTGAGTTTATTTTTTAACTTGGGATATATTGATGGAGCAAAAGAGAAAAATCCAACAAAAGCTTTTGATACTTTGATAAAGCATCCAGATGGTGATATGATGAAGCATTTTTTGGAGAATTTTATGAGACTAGAGTTTCAGTATGAGGCTAGAGTTTTTCCGTTTCCATTTAGTGCAAGAAGTGATAAATATATAGCTATTTTTAGAAAAGATATTGTGAAAATTATCTCCACACTCAATGGAAATAATTGGATTAATTGTGAATATATTGTGAAGCAAATTCCTATAAATGAAGCAACACTTCAGCAAATTACTAATGGTTCTCGTTATGGCTATCAGGCAAATACTTACAATAGTGGCCATAATAGTCTGAAATATTTAAAAACAGTAGTTCGCTATTTTATAAAAGGTTTTATTTCTGTTTTGTATCGATTTGGTTTATGTGATATCGCCCAAACGAAAGAATTGAGTTATTTTTCAGAAGATTTAGCAATGATTCATTATGACCATATTATGAGAGATTTTGGAAATTTGGAATATTTTAAATTGACTGATTTGGGGAGATATGTTTTTGGTTTCAAACAAGACTATACCTCTTCTGATAGCTATAAACTTCTTCTAAATAGCTATTCATTGGATATTGTGGTGGAAAACGAAAGCAATCTGTCTGAGTTATTTTTAGCAAATATAACAACCAAAATATCTCAAAATAAGTACAAAACAGATACAAAAACATTTACACAACAAATAAGCTCAAATAAAGAGTTTTTAAGCATCAAAGAGACATTTGTAAGTAAGACTGTATCTGTTCCACAAAATTGGCTAGATTTCTTCTCTCTTCTTGAACGACGAATTGTGTCATTGAAGCAAGTGACAAGTTCTGCAATTCTTATAAAAATACCAAATGACAAAGAGATAGTGCAGCTTATCGCTACCAATCAAAAACTCAAACAAAAAATTATTAAAGCTGATAATCTTCACATAGTAGTATTGAAAGAAAATCTGCAAGCGGTGAAAATAATACTCAAAGAGCAGGGGATAATCATCTGATGGAATTTTTAAAACCAACTAAAAAAGAGTTAGAACATCTTTTTAATACTTTTTATCTCAATACTTTTCATACTTTGTATGATTTTATTTGGGATATTGCGGATAAGTTTATTTCATTTCAAAATACACCTCAATTGCCTTTTGGAGGATCTGAACCTCAAAAACGCAATCTAAAAAAGTTGAAACATGGCGAACTTCACAAGATTTTCGTAAATCTTTTTTCAAATCAAAAGTTCATCCAAGCTTTATATGAGAAATTGACTGCAACTCCCACATCAAAACATCTTTATAAAATACTTATTTGGGAACAAAATGAGCTTGCAACAGTGAAAGCTGTAAGGGTTTTTGGACTTGATGTAGAATTTTTTCAACTAAGGGATTATGAGAGGAAAAAAGAGTATTTATCAGGTCCACTTTTATTGATTGAGAGGGTACGATATCAAGACCATAGAGTGAAGCAAGATAGCCTTTTCATTGATACAAAGTTTAGGGAGGTGCTGAAATTTGCTTTTGTTTTGCCAGAGGATTATTTTATAACAAATGTACAAGAGCCAAAGAATTGCGATTTTTCCTATAACAACGAAGAGGGGATTTTTGATTTTATAGCCAATATTGAGGGGTTATTAGAAAATAATTTAATCGATTTTGGAGCAACGAATGAGAAGCCATTAGCAAAAACACTGACTCTTTTGAAAAATACCATTGGCATCAATGAGTTTTATGAAGAGGATAAAAAAGCAAATACACTCGCAACTGATATGCTCACGAGAAGCTTTTATTTTTACTACTATTCTCATAAAAGATTCAGGGAAACACCTCTTGAGACACTAAAGAATTTTGTCACTGTCCAGCTTAAAAATAAAGTGCCATTTTTTATCAGTCGAATTTTTACATCTCACCTGAAAAAAGTTCGATTTGACAACTATTATACTTCTCAAAATGAACTTTTTGAACTCCTTGAAAATCTTATAAAAGAGATGCCAAAAGATGGCTGGATAAATTTTCCAAACATCATCAAGTATTGCAAATATAGAGATTTTAGATTTGATTTAGAATCCAAACACAAAACAAGTGAATACTTTATGAGTTGTGATTTTATGGAATTAGAAAATGGTGGGATAAGCAGTGGAGATTTTGCTGTGGGTTTCTACTATCAAGAGTTGTTTTTTGAACCAATTGTAAAAGGGCTCTTTTTTTATCTCGCAAGTTTAGGACTTTTAGAAATCAAATACAACAAACCAATTTCCCCTTATACCATTAGTGCAAAAGATGTGTCTTATATCTCTTTTTGGGATCAGTTACAATATGTAAAGTTTACAGATTTAGGGCTGTATTGTTTTGGATTTAGTAAAAAATATGAAGCAAAAAAAGTAACCCTCAAACAAACAACTCTCAAATTTGATAACTATAAACCAATGATTACGATAGATAAAAACGACTCAATTATGTTAGCAAAACTTGAGCCTTATATTGAAAAATACGATGATGAGCGATATATTGTCAGTTATGTAAAAGTTTTTAGAGATTGCAAAGATAGTTATACATTGGATTTGAAAATCAAGAATTTTTATAAAATTATCCAAAGTGAACCACCAAAAGTTTTTAGAGATTTTTTTGATGAGATACTCCAAAATGCTAATTCGTTGCAGGCTGATTATTCGAAGATTGTAATCGATTTGAAAAATAATAAAAAGCTTTTAGAACTGTTTTTGACCAACAAAAAACTACAAGAAATTATTATAAAAGCCCAAGGATTTAGAATATTAGTTGCAAAACAAGATATGAGCAAAGTGTCAAAAATAGTGAAAGAGAATGGTTTTTTTGTGGAGTTTTAAAAAATCAATAAAACACCAATTTAAAAATAAGTGTCTCCAACTCATTAAACTCTTTTTTTGGTAGAGATTCATTGGTTGGAGATATTTATTACTATTTCAAAGGATCAATTTTTATCACTTATAAACCATTTTTTTGATATTCTCTCAAAATATCAAAAGAATAAGGGAAACAAAATGTCACAAAAAGACAACACTATTTATATAACAACTCCAATTTATTATGTAAACGATGTAGCACACATCGGGCATGCTTACACAACAATCATAGCTGATACACTAGCGAGATATGCAAGACTTACAGGAAAGGATACTTTTTTTCTTACAGGAACGGATGAACATGGTCAAAAAATAGAGACAAGTGCTGCTGCTCGTGGAAAATCTCCAAAAGAATATGCTGATGAAGTGAGCGGAAAGTTTAGAGCTTTATGGGATGATTTTGGTATCACTTATGATAAATTTATACGAACAACAGACGAGGAACACAAAGTTGGTGTACAAAAAGCATTTCAAACAATGTTTGACAAAGGAGATATTTACAAAGGAAATTATGAAGGAAATTATTGCGTAAGTTGCGAGACTTTTTATACAGATGCACAGCTTTTAGATAATTCTGGATGTCCTGATTGTGGTCGTCCTACAACAATCGTAAAAGAAGAAAGTTACTTTTTTGCCCTTTCAAAATATCAAGATAAACTTCTTAAACTTTACGAAGAAAATCCATCTTTTATACTGCCAAAAGCAAAAGCAAAAGAGATTGTGAATTTTGTGAGTGGTGGATTAAATGACCTTTCAATCAGTAGAACAAGCTTTGATTGGGGTGTGAAACTTCCAGCTTCTATGAACGATGACAAACATGTGATGTATGTTTGGCTTGATGCACTTTTGAACTATATCACGGCACTTGGATATGGAAATGATGAAAAAAATATGCATTATTGGCCAGCAAATATCCAACTTGTGGGGAAAGATATTTTACGATTTCATGCTATTTTTTGGCCTGCATTTTTAATGTCACTTGATTTGCCAATGCCAAAACATATAGCCGCTCATGGTTGGTGGACAAGAGATGGTGAAAAAATGTCAAAATCAAAAGGAAATGTTGTTGATCCAAAAGAGATATGCGAAGCTTATGGACTTGATGCATTTAGATATTTTCTTATGAGAGAAGTGCCATTTGGACAAGATGGAGATTTCTCTCAAAGAGCTTTGATGGATAGAATCAACTCTGACCTTGGAAATGACCTTGGAAACTTGCTAAATCGAATCATTGGCATGAGTGGAAAATACTTTGAGTACAAAGTAACAAGTAAAGATGTTTTGAAATATCACGAAAAAGAGATAAATGAAGTGGATGCCATTTTGGCTGGGTCTGAAGAGTATTTATATAATCTTCAAATCAATAGATTTTTAGAAGAGATTTGGAAAGTTTTAACGATTGGAAATAAAGCTATCGGTGACTATGAACCTTGGAATATGATGAAAGAGGGGAAAACTGAAGAAGCGATGGCTTTGGTGGCACTTATTACAAATATTATGGCTAAAGTTGCCGTTTTACTTAAATCTGTATTGCCTTCTAAAGTTGGCGAAATTGAAAAATCCTTGGGGACTGTTGTAAATACGGAAAGTTACATCAAACTTATCAAAAATAAAGAGCTTATATCTGATACAACTATCACTAAAATTGATGCTTTATTTCCACGAATTGAAGAGGAACTTATAGCAATTGCCATATCAAGCGGAACCGAAACCGAGAGTGCAAAACAAGGTTCTGAGAATGAGAAAAAAGAGATAAAAGTAGAAAAACAAGATGATGCAAACCTTATCACAATAGACCAATTTTTTGGAACAACTCTCAAAATCGGGACAATCGTAGAAGCGGAGGAAGTTCCAAAATCAGCAAAACTTCTCAAACTTCAAGTGGATCTTGGAGAAGGTCGAAATAGACAAATCTTGGCTGGAATCAAAGAGTACTATAGTGCTAAATCACTTATCGGAACTCAAGCTTGTGTTGTAGCGAATTTAAAACCTGCAAAATTGATGGGAATGGAAAGTGAAGGGATGCTTTTGGCGGCAAAAGATGAAAATGGACTCCATCTTTTAAGACCAGAAGCTCCTAAAAAATCTGGTACAAAAGTAAGCTAAGAACCACAATAACAATGAAAATATCTTCAATCGTTGATATAACTGGTGGGAAATTACTCGCAACGCCAGCTATCTCTTTTACTACACAAACCCATACAAATATTAAAAAAGTAAGTGATGGTGATCTTTTTATCTCTTCAAATTTGCAAGAGATAAAAGAAGCTATCAAAAAAGGAGCTTTTGGAATAATCTTCGATTTTGATGTTGATATTACACAACTTGACAATGAAATAGCTTGGATTAGAGTCGATGATATCAATCGTGCCATCACAAAACTACTCCGTTTTAAGTTGGCAAATATGAAACTTAAAAGTTATGCAGTTGATTTTATAGCATACGAATTTTTATCTGTTTTGGGTGGAAATCAAAAAAATATCTATTTTCTCAATGAGATTTTTCCCAGCTTTGAAGTTTTGCAAGATATAGAAGATAGTGATATTCTAATATCAACAAATCATACATTTTTAAAAAATATTTATCCGAAAAGTAAAACTTTGCAAATCGAAAATATGAAATTTGAAAATCTTCTCATTCACTCTATTTTTGAAACCTCCTTTTTATTTGAAGAGGAGTATTTTTACAAATTACGAATCCCATATATTTATCTAGGTCATCTACTTTCAATAAAAAAAGTTTTTAATCTTGAAGTTTTGGATACTGGAAAACTTAAAAATTGTAGTTTTATGCAACCAATCTTTATCAATAAACAAAATCAAATCGTGGAATATGGAAAATCAAATAAATTTATCTTAACCGCACAAAATGATGCCATTAGCAAAATCGAGTTTGATTTTATAAATATTATCTTTAAATATGGTAAAACAATTTTATTTGATTGTTTGAATAAAAGTGATGATGAGATTTTTAATTTTATCACTCAAAATTCTTCAAATTGCATCTACTTCACAAATCAGACAAATGAAAAAATAATCACTATTTTAAAAACAAATGAAATAAAAGAAAAAACGCTTTTTTAGATATGCAAGGGTATGTGTTAAATATAAATAAAGTGAGGGATGAGGACTTAATTGTCACTATTTTAGGTGAAAATCATATCCATACTGCTTACCGATTTTATGGCGCTAGGCACTCAAATATTCATATCGGATACAAAATAGACTTTGAACTTGAAATCAATATAAAAAGCACTATTCCTAGGCTGAAAGATGTTATTCAACTTGGTTTCCCTTGGTTGTTAGATAGTAAAAAACTCTATTTTTGGCAACTTTATATCAAACTTTTTTATTCTCATCTCAAAGATGTTGAGGAGATTGACGATTTTTATATGGAACTTTTAAACGACCTCGTTGAGCGAATAACGAAACAAAATCCAAAACGGGCTATCTTGGAAAGTTATGTGAAACTGTGTGAATACGAAGGACGATTACATGATGGTTTTGTATGCCTTTTGTGTGATTTGCCAATTGAAGAAAATATCTCTTTGGTACGAGGTTTTTTGACAACTCACTCAGTTTGTAGCTATAGCAAAAATTTTGAGATAAAAAAAATCACGGAGTTTTTTACCAATAAATCTCTTATAGATTTTGATGAAGATGAGATAGAATATTTATGGGGAATTATCCTTCAAGGACTTTAAAAATGGACAAGAAAACAGAAGAGACAATAGCAAAGATGATAAAAGAGACGATGGATAGTAAAATGGAAAATACAACAAAAATGCATTATGAAAAAGAACTTGAAGCAATTCACAAATCAAATCGTTTTAGAAGTCGAAAATTATCTAAAACAAATCTTATCGACCTTGCTTCAAATGATTACTTGGGACTTGGAAGCAAAAAAAAGCTTTTTAAAAAAGCATATAAACTTCTTAAAATTGAGGGAAGTTTCGCTCCAAAATCTTCTCAACTCGTCAACGGCTACTATCCAATTCATAAAAGATTTGAAGAGAAACTTTGTAAATACAATGGCTTTCCTGATGGAATAATAGTAGGAAGTGGATTTTTAGCAAATATCTCACTTTTAGAGGGATTAGTGCGAAAAAAAGATATTCTTTTTATGGATGAAGAATATCATGCAAGTGGAATGTTGGCTTCAAAATTAGTGGAAAATGTCATACTTTTTAAACACAATGATTTCGTTGATTTGACCAATAAAATTGAAGAATTAGAAAATAAAAAAGGTAAAAATAGATTTATTATAGCAATAGAGGGTGTCTACTCAATGGGTGGAGATATCGCACCAAAAGAGTTTGCGGATATAGCTCAAAAATATGAAGCTATTTTGATAGTTGATGAGGCACACAGTAGTGGAGTTATTGGTGAAAATCTTCTTGGTTGGTATGATTATCATCATATAAAAATAATGCCAAATCATATTAAAATGGGAACACTTGGGAAAGCGTATGGAAGTTATGGCGCTTACATATTAGCTTCCAAACATATTGTTTCTTTTTTAGAAAATAGAGCAAAAGCAATTATTTACACAACTGCTCCATCACTTTTTGATACAGCACTTGGACTCGTTGCCTTTTCTTATATCATCAAAAACAAAGAAAAACTTACAAAAAAGATTGTTAGGAAAAGAAAACTTGTAAAGGATATTTTAGAGATTGAAACACAGAGTTTAATACTTCCAATAGAAATAGATGATAATAAAAAAGTAATAGAAATTCAAAAAAATCTTGAAAATGAAGGTTTTGCTATTGGTGCTATAAGGCAACCAACTGTTGCAAAAGCAATTTTACGAATCATTCTCAAGCTTGATGTGAAAAATAATGAACTGACAAAAGTGCTTCAAAAATTGAAGTCAATTTAGGAATACACACCTGTCGCTGGCAAGTGCCAGCTTTTAGTTTTATGAGTCTCTTTATGCTAAATTTGTATAAATATTTTGAACATCGTCATCATCTTCAAGCTTCTCAAGAAGAATAGAAAGTTGTTCCATTTGCTCATCTGTTATCTCAATAGGACTTGTTGGAATTCTTTGAAGTGAGGCTTTTTCATACTCAATCTCAAGCTCTTCAAGTTTCTTTGACATATTTCCAAAGTCAGTATAGTCAGCATATAGGATAATCGAACCATCATCTTCCTCTTTAAGTTCTTCTAAACCACCATCAATAAGCTCCATTTCTAAATCTTCAAGTGTCAGTGAAGCTGGTTTCTCTTTGAGTTCAAATACAGCTTTTCTTGAAAACATAAATTCTAAAGAACCATTTGGTACAACCTGCCCGTGATTCTTATTGAAAATCATTTTGATATTTGCAACAGTTCTTGTCCCATTGTCGGTCGCTGTTTCTACAAAAACCAACACTCCATGAAGCCATTTTCCCTCATAATTTATCTCATCAAGATTTGCAGCATCTTTTGAAGTTGCTCTTTTAATCGCTGCATCAATATTGTCTTTTGGAAGATTTTGTGCTTTTGCAGTGTTGATTGCTGATCTTAAAGCTGGATTCATATCTGGATCAGGAACCCCATTTTTAGCTGCAAGTGTTATTGCCTTTGCTAATTTTGGGAAAACCCTTGACATATTTCCCCATCTTTTTAATTTTGATGCTTTTCTATATTCAAAAGCTCTACCCATTTTGTAACTCCTCTAATTTTGCTTTTACTTCATCAACATGTAAAATTTCTATCTTTTCACCTTTTACACTTTTTGTTTTTCTCACCTTGACATTATCCCAAAGAGCAGCAATTTTACCCTCTGGGCTGATAATATAAGTTGTTCTCACAACACCCATATATTTTTTGCCACACATCATCTTTTCTTGCCAAACACCAAAAGCTTCACAAGTTTTCTTATCCTCGTCACTTAAAAGTGTTATTTCAAGGTTTTTACTATCGATAAACTTTTTGTGTGATTTTGGACTATCAGGACTCACTCCTAAAACGACACCATTTAAATCTTCAAAATGTTCATTTTGTGAAGTAAAATCACAAGCTTCAGTCGTACAACCTGGTGTATTGTCTTTTGGATAAAAATATAAAACTATCCATTTTCCAACTAAATCTCGTAAACAAATCTCAACCTCGTCTTGATTTGGGATACAAAATTTTGGAGCTTCGTCATTTATTATAAGCATATTTTCCCTTTAAAAAGTTTTTGCGATTGTATCAAAATAATGGTTAATTTTTTTTAATACCATTTTGTTTATTTATTGCATAAGGAAATTTAATATGAAATTTAGCACCTTTTTAGTTTAGAAGTATAGAATATGCTTATTTTATAATAATTAGTTGAAGACACTTAAAAAACGAAAAAGGATAAAAAGATGAAAAAAATATTTGCACTTTGCCTACTCGGAATATTTACAATTTTATTTGCACACGATGTTCAAATAATAAGTGTTGACAATAAGGATGGAAAAATTACGCCAAAAACAATTGAGGAAGTTTTTAAAAAAAATGGTTTTTATATTTCAGATAATAGAGATATGAATACACCTTTTATGAAACAATTTGGTCAAACTGATTTTGCGGTTTACAATCTTTTCACAGCTTATCACAGTCAATCGGTGAAAAACTTAGCAAAAGAGTTTCCAAGTATTGGTCTTTTGACACCTATGAGTATGTCTATGTATACCAAAAAAGGTGAAAATAAATTGTTTGTATCCTCTCTTACTTTGGAAGCAATATCAAAAATCACAGGTATTCCTACATCAAATAAAGATTTGCAAAATATAGCAAAAATGACAAAAGATTTGCTCATAAAAGCTATTCCAAATGGGAAATGGGAATCCATAGATTATGGCGTAACTCCTACAGAAAAAGAGCTTGTGACAAAAATGAACATCACTTTAAAAGATGGTCAATGGAAAGAAGACAGTGAAAGTTTAATAGAAGAGTTTGAAGGAAACATAGAGATGCAAGGATTTGTTCAAGCTGGATACAATGATATAAATTATTATTTTAAAGAAGCTAATGACACCACTTTTGACCTTTTTATTTCAGAGTCTATTTGCAAACTACCTGTTATTTATGCAGTAGCAAAAACAAGACCTGAGGCTGGAGCATTTGCACCTTGCAGTGTGATGATATACAAAAAACATAGTGATAATATTATGTATGTAGCATATCCAAATGTTTACAACTGGATATCGTCACTTACAATTGTGGATAAAGAGTCCCTAAAACAACTTCTTGAAGCTCAAGCTAAAATGGAAGTTATCCTTTATAATTTGAAAACAGATTATAATAAATTTTAATTTTTTACCCAATGAAATATATAAGAAAGAGTCCTATTGTTTAGAGTAATAAGTTCCATTTTAATAATTTGTTTCGCAACCGTATCCTATGCAGAAGATAAGATACGATTTGGTGTTTTTGCATATCTAGGTTATGAAAAAACAAAAGAAAAGTTTGAACCCCTTGTCGAGTATCTCAATACAAAATTAACCAAAAAAGTAGTTCTTGAAGTTTTAACACAAGAAGAGATGGATCAAAAGATAAAAAGTAAAGAACTTGATATTGCGACAACCAATCCTACCCATTTTTTAGTTATTAGAAATAGTGAAAATTTAAGTGGAGCACTTGCTACCGAGATGGGAATTTCAAATAATATTGTCACAGATAAATTAGCAGGGCTAATTTTAGTCAATGAAGATAGCCAAATCAATTCTCTTAAAGATATAAAACATAAAAAAATAGCAATTCCAAGTTTCAAACATATGGGCGGATTTAGAGCACAAGCATATGAATTTTATCTTAATGATATCGATGTAGAAAAAGAAAATGAAATAGTTACTGCTAAAATTCATCAAGAATCTATCAAAAAACTTTTAGCAAAAGAGGTTGATATTGCATTTGTGAGAGAAGGTATTTATGAGCAGATGATAGCGGATGGTGAGTTGAAAGCAGGTGATGTTAAGATTATCAATGAACAAAAAGATATCAATTTTCCTTTTAAAATTTCAACAAGAACATATCCTCAATGGCCAATATTTGCTTTATCTAGTGCAAAAAAAGAAGATATTAAAGAGTTGATCCGAGCTTTGTACTCATTTGATTCAAATTCTGTGTATGCTAAAAAATCAAAAATATATGGCTATAGTTTACCTGCTGATTATTTAGTTGTTGAAAATATGGCAAGGGCTCTAAGACTTCCTCCTTATGAAGACATAGGGCATATTTACAAAGAAGATATTTGGAAACAACATAACAATGAAATTATTATATTTTTAACTGCTCTTGGGATTGTTGCTTTGTATTATCTATATGCAAGAAATAAAAGAATGATAATTGAAGAAAAAAATCGTACAGAAAAGGATTTTGTATCTGCAATAATAGATAATGCAAATACCATAATCGCAATCATTGACAATAAAGGTGTAATGTATAAAGTCAATAAATTTGCTCAAGAATTTACGGGATATAGTGAAGCTGAGATACAAAGTGAACCTTATTTTTGGAAAAGATTTTTGCCAAAGGGTATACAAGATAAAGTAGTAAAAATCATAGAAAATGCCGACAAAGGTATTGTTCAAAAAAGTTTTCAAAATAGCTGGATTTCAAGAAATGGTGAAGAGAAAATTTTTGAGTGGTCAAATGCATTGGTGCAACATTCGGATGGAACTATGAATTATTTGGTTACGATAGGAATTGATATCACACAACAAATAAAACAATTAAAAATAATTCACCAAAAAAATAATGAACTTCAAAAAGCTCAATTAAAATTCCAAACTCTCTTTGAAGAATCTCTTGATGGAATAGTTTTAATGGACCCGCAAACGCAAAAGTTTATAGAATTTAATCATCATGCTTGCGAAATGTATGGCTATACTAAAGAAGAGTTTTCTTTTTTGACTCCAAAAGACCTAGATGCACTTCAAAATCAAGAACAAATTATAGCTTCTCAGCAAGCTATTTTGATAAAAGGATGGGATAAATTTACTACAAAACACAAAACAAAAACGGGCGAAATAAAAGATATTATAGTGAGTGTAAAAGTGCTTACAATCGATGGTAAACATATTTTGCATGCTACTTTTCATGATATAACTTCAATGACTAGACAATCAGTATTGCTAGAACAACAAAAAGAGGAATTTGAAACAATATTTAACTATTCAAAAGATGGAATTGCGATATTGGATTTGAACTCTAATTTCCTTAGCTTTAATGATGCTTATGTTGAAATGACAGGATTTTCAAAAGAAGAATTGCTTCAAAAATCTTGCTTAGAATTGACGGCACCAGAAGATCAAGAGAGAAGTAAAAAAGCCTTTGAATTCGTTTTGGAACATCAGCATTTAGAAAACTATGAAAAAAACTGCATTGTAAATCATAACAAGGTCATAATAACCAATATGAGTATCTCAATGTTACCAGATAAAAAAAGAATTCTCTTAGTTACAAAAGATGTAACTTCTCTAAAACTATTTGAATCTCAATCAAAACTAGCTTCCATGGGTGAGATGATAGGTAATATTGCTCATCAATGGAGACAACCATTAAGCGTTATAAGTACTATGGCAAGTGGAATTGCATTTAAAAAAGAGTATGGTGTTTTAAAAGATGATGAACTTATTTCTTATATCCTGCATTCCCGCCAACTCATAACGAGCTAGGTATTTCAATGCCTAGGTTGTCATAAATATCTTTTTGTTTTTGGAGTATCTCTCCGACTTTTAAATTATTATTTTTATATTGAAAACATTCAATCACATCAAGTTTATCCAA
>CAMCYD010000070.1 GCA_945883785.1 Helicobacter pylori PMSS1 | reverse complement strand
AGAGTCACTTGCAAATTCAAACAAATGATTATAAACAGTTTCAATCATCATCTTTCCCCTTTAAAAATAACCATTTGCATGGAGCAAAAAGTGATTTTTAAAGTGAAAATCTAATAATTGCTACTATTCATACTCAAAATCTTTGAATTTGCAAGTGGCTCAATAGGATTTAATTGCATTTCGTTGCTATTTTCTTCGGTATTTTTGTTCATATTTTCTTCTACTTCATTATTGTTTTCTGTAGTGTTTTCGATTGATACATTTAGGTCGTTTGAAATATTATTTTCACTCACTTCTGGTTGCATAATCTCGACAAATTCTAGAATGACAATTCCTCTTTTTTGCATTATTTTATAAAGACGATTTGCTTTTTTCAAAACTGTTTTTTGGTTGCCTATTGGATTATAAAGTATTGGATTTGGCAAAACCGAAGCTAATTTTGCTGCCTCCATCGCGGTTAAATTTTTTGCACTTTTGTGAAAATAATGTCTAGCAGCTGCTTCAATACCAAATATTCCATCACCCCATTCTGCTATATTAAGGTAAATTTCAATAATTCTTTTTTTAGATAGCGTGTGTTCAATCCTGTAAGTAAGGATTGCTTCTTTGAGTTTTCGTATTGGATTTTTGCTTGGGTCTAGGTAGAGATTTTTTGAAAGTTGCTGAGAAATTGTACTCCCACCAGCACTAAATTTTCCCTCTTTTAAATTTTTTTCAAAAGCATCTTCAAGTCCTTGCTCATCAAAACCATCATGTTTCCAAAATTTATCATCTTCACTAATCAAAACAGCTTTAATAACATAAGGGGAAATTTGCTTCAGTTTGACCCATTTTTGCTGAATTTGTTTGTCTAGTCCATCTTCTTTCCACTGTTTCATCCTGTAGTTCATAAAAGAGGAGGGGATGGGATTTGTTTTTTTGAGTTCATTTACATCTGGTGTGAAAGTGTATCTTCCAATATCTATTAAGAAAAAAATACTAATCGCAATGAAAGTAAATTTAAGCGTTTTTTTCAATTTTTATACCCTTTGTATTTTTAAAATTTTAAGATTGGATAGTATCAAAAAATCACTTATAAAGCGAACATTAGTAACTTTATAGTAAAATCATCTTTCATTAAAAAACTAGGAACAAAAAATGGATTTCTTAAACACAAACATCGTCTTTTATATCATCGCTTATCTTGTTGGTTCAATACCTTTTGGACTTATCTTAGCTAAAAAATTTGCTGGTGTAAATGTGCAAGAGGCTGGAAGTAAAAGTATAGGTGCTACAAATGTTTTACGAGTCGTCAAAGAAAAAGACCCTGTTCTGGCAAAAAAATTAGGAATGGCTACTGTCCTTCTTGATGCTATCAAAGGAGCTCTAGTATTATTAATTGGAATCTATTTGGGATTACCTCATGAAACACTTTGGGGAATTGCTGTTTTAGCAGTTTTAGGGCATTGTTATAGTATTTATCTTGGATTTGAAGGTGGAAAAGGTGTTGCAACTGGACTTGGGGTTTTCATAGTGCTTATCCCCATTCCAACTCTCATTGGTGCAGTTATTTGGGGATTTTGTGCAAAAGTTCTCAAAATATCTTCTCTTTCTTCACTGCTTGGGCTCGCAGGTGTTGTGGTCTCAGCTGTTCTTTTAAATGATGGTGTTGGTGTTGATTCAAATGCCCCAGTTTATCTTATCTCTTTTATTATTCTTTATAAACATATTCCAAATATTCTAAGGCTTATTAAAGGGGAAGAGAAAAAAGTTGCTTAAGGTCAATATTGAAAATCTCACTTTTGATTGTATTATTGGTATTTTAGAAAGTGAGAGGAAAAATGAGCAGAAAGTAGTTGTCAACCTCTCTTTTCAATACCTCTTTGATGCTGAAACAAAAGAGTTTATCGATTATTCGAAAGTTGCTTTGTTGATAGAAAAATGTATGAAAGAGGAGAAATTTCTTTTAATTGAGGATGCTATTTTATTTTTGAAAAAGAAACTGGGTAGTGAATATCCTATGAAAAATCTCTGGATAAAGATATCGAAACCAAATATTATGCCAAATTGTGTAGTAAGTGTAGAAGAATAATCGCTAAAACTTTTAATTTTCTCAGATTCTAAATAATCTTTTCGCATTTGAGGTTGTCAACTCTTCCACATCTTCGATATTCATATCCAAAATCTCAGCTACTTTTGAAGCTACATATTTGGTATAAAGTGGTTCGTTTCGTCTTCCTCTAAAAGGTTCAGGAGTCAAATAAGGAGCATCTGTCTCAAGCACTAATTTATCCAGTGGGATTTTAGGCAAAACATTTACAAGCTTTTTTGCATTTTTAAAAGTCACAACTCCACCAATTCCAAAATAAAAGTTTTCTTTCGCAAGACTCAAAAGTTGCTCATCGGCATTGAAACAATGCAAAACACCACCAACTTCACCAGCGTTATTTTCTAAAAGTATCGTTTTGCTATCATTTGAAGCATCCCGTATATGGATAATAAGTGGTTTTTTATATCTTTTTGCAAGGTTGATTTGAGCTATAAAAATATCTTTTTGCTCTTTAATATTTTTCTCTTTTTCATCTGCATCTTCAGGAAGTCTGTAATAATCAAGTCCGCATTCGCCAACCGCAACACATTTTGGATGAAGTATGTAAGATTCCAAAGCTACTTCACAATAATCGTCAATATGATAAGGGTGGACACCAACACTAAAATAAATTTCTGGGTATTTTTCAGCTAGACAAACAGCTTTCGAAAGGTCGTTTATATCAGCTGCTGGTATGATAATTTTTGAAATTCCATCACTGAATGATGCAAGAAGAATTGAGTCTATATCATCTTGAAATGCAGAAGCATCAAGATGACAATGTGTATCTACTATGATGGAAAATTCCTATAAAGACATTCTTTTTTTGATTTCACCTAAAAGATTTGGCAAATCAATTAAATTTTCTCTTTTAATCCAAGCTTTTATCCCAAAATTTTTAAAAGCATCAAAATCACTAGGATCATCAATAATAGCAATTGAAGTATATCGTTCTTTACAAATGACAAGTTTTTTTTCTTCATAGTCAAAAATAGAGTTGATATCTAAAATAACAACATCAGCATCATTTCCACATCCACTATGTATAAAACAAACTTCATATCCATTTGTGTATTTTTCATCCAAGTCTTCAAAAGTTACTATTTTCATTGTATCGCTCCATTTCTATTATTTTTTTAATTGTCGCAAATTATACATAATCTTTTATAAATTTAATCAATTTGACTTAATTTTTGTGTAAAATATTTTTTTACTGCGTGATAATCAACCGTCTCTTTGAAATCATCAAAATATGCACCACTTGCATTTGGATGACCACCACCATTTGCTAATTTTTGAGCAAGTAGTGAAACATCTATTTTTCCATTTGCTCTAAATCCTGCATTTCCTCGTTTGTTTATATTGATAAAAAAATCAAAATCTGGATTTTCTTTCAAAAATGTATTAGCAGGAATTGAAATACTAAAAAGATTATAAGTCAAAAGTCCTTTATGCCCTTTGTAATAAATAGCGAGATTATCTTTTTTGTGTTCTAAAAGATATACTAAATATCTAGCAGAAAGATTGTCAATAGTATCGTTTTGTTTGTCACGCATTAAATACTCTTTTTTTAAATGATGAGCATCATCATCAAGTGCAATATGACCGTTTTCTCTCAAAATATATTCAGATGCTCTCGAAAGCAAATAATGTCTAAAATCTCTATTTTCATCTGGAAAAAGTGTTTGATTTATCTCATTTACATTTGAAACCAATCTCATCGCAACTTTTCCAAATTCAAAATAAGGGTCAAATTCACACCAAATATCAACATCATCAATAGCTTCAATGAGAAGTTTAAATTCTTGTGTGCAAAGCGCATCAAACTCTTCATAATTTTCCATAAAATAGTCAAATACAATTTTCGTTGCACTTCTTTTGGTATCTAAAAAATACCAATCATACCTCAAAGAACTTGGTTCCCCTGTGGCGTGATGGTCTAAAAGTTGCAATTTTATATTTTTACCACTTGTGTTTAATTCATTTACAGATTTTGTGAGATTTTTAGCTTCATCTGTTGTTAAATTTAAATCACTTATTAAAAAGAAAATATCCGTTTCGAGTGCATTTTTTATTTCACTTAAAATGGTTGCTATCGTTGATTTTACTTCAGCTCCGTAATTTGCATTGTAATAATGACCATTTGGATAAATTTTTTTAGAAATTAATTGGCATCCATACCCATCTAAATCTGTATGTGACATATGAAAAAAGTTCATTATAATAATATCCTTTAGTATTGTGAATTTTATAACTGGTTAGGCTATATCTACGGGTTTATTGTATTTAAATGTTAATTACGGGTTGCTTATTATTGTTTATTAGCTGATAAGTATAGAAATAGTGCCAAATAAATTATTTGCATATGTTTTGATAGTCTTACATTCATAGTATATTCATATAATTTTGGTATAAACATAGTTTGAGATTATGTACCGAAAAAGGGTTAACAATGAGCATAAAAAAATTGGTTAAATATAGTTTTGTTTTGATTTCACTGTTGGTATTTTTTATTTTTGGTATAAATAAAATTATGTTGTATCAAATGCAAGAAAATGATACATCAAGAAAAAATATTTCTGCACTTGTGATTATGCAAGAAAATATGAATAGCTTGATAGAGAGTGTTATTTATGTAAATTCAAGAGAAGAATTATTCAAAATAAAGCAATCTTTTGTAAGTTACGAAAATGAATTTGAGAGTATAAAAAAGAAAATTTATGGAAAAGACAAGACTGATTTCATTGATTTTTTGATAGATGATATTGATAAACATAAGCATATATTTACAAAACTCGAGCATCTTTCACAAAATGAAAAGTCGATAGAACAGGCTTTTGATACAATTTATCTTCTCCAGATACAACAAGTAGAATATACTGAACTTTTTAATAATTTATACCCGCAAGAAAATGTATTGCGAAATGCAATTGAAAATAGCATAGTCCTTAAAAAAGATTTTGCACTTTTAAGGGAGCTTAGTGATATGAAATATTACAGCAAAGAGTTTTTATTTCAAAAGAAAAGTGACGGATATTACACAAAATGGATTTCTAAAATAGAGCTTCTCAATAAAAAATATCCAATAGCTGAAATCGAAGAATATCTCGTGACAGCTAAAAATATTGGTAATCTTGTTTTATTACACGAAGCACTTATAGCGCAAGAGCATACAATAGTAAATACTATCACAAAGGTCATACAGCAAAGCAATCAAATCAATGGAGAAATAGAAGTGGACATTGAAAATTTATCTCAAAAATTTCAAGATATGGCATACTCTTTGACTACGATTATTTTCTTGATTACTATTTTCTTTATCATTAGTTTGGCATATAAGGTCAATAAAAATGTAGTTTTGAGTATCGATGAGATTGAACAAAAAGTGTCTGATGGGCTTCTTGAGATAAATAATTTAAATGGTGAAATAGAAGATACGCAGAGAGAAGTTGTTTTTACGATGGGAGCTATCGGGGAAAGCAGAAGTAAAGAAACGGGAAATCATGTGAGAAGAGTTGCTGAATATAGTCAACTTTTGGCAAATTTTTATGGATTGCCACAAGAAGAAGCGGAGTTATTAAAACAAGCAAGCCCGATGCATGATATAGGAAAAGTGGCTATTCCTGATGCTATTTTAAACAAACCAGGAAGATTTGACGAAGAGGAAAGGGTGATTATGAATACCCATGCTCAACTTGGATTTGATATGTTGAAGCATTCAAATCGGTCATTGTTGAAAATGGCTGCGATTGTATCTTATGAACATCATGAAAAATGGGATGGAAGTGGTTACCCACGAGGTTTGAGTGGAGAAAATATCCATATTTATGGGAGAATAACAGCTTTGGCGGATGTTTTTGATGCACTCGGAAGTGATAGATGCTACAAAAAAGCATGGGATGATGAGAAAATTTTTAATCTTTTCAAAGAGGAAAGAGGGAAACATTTTGACCCAAAACTTGTTGATTTATTTTTTGATAATCTAGATGATTTTCTCAAAATAAGAGATACTTTTAAAGATGTGCATTAGCTGAACCTGATTCTTCTCTGTTCACGATTCTTTCACGATTATTTCATATTATTTTCAAAATACAAAATAGAGGTGGAGAATGAAAAAGAGTTTTTTATGCAGTAGTTTGGTTACGGCTAGTTTACTGTTAGGTGGATGTGGCAGTAGCGACACAGCAAATCAAGATGCTATTTACACAGATGTCACAGTTGAGAGAGGTCCTGTTTTAGGGGCTTATGTCGTTGATGCTAATGCAAAAAGAGCTATCAATCTTGGTGGAGGACAATACAGATTTAGTGACACTCCAACCTATCCAATCACTGCTTATGGTGGATATATCGATGTCAATCGTGATGGTGTGATTGATGGAAATGATACCGCACTTACGATGTCACTGAGTCTTGGCGAACAAAATCGAAATAAATTAACAATTTTGACAACCTTAGCAACAGACAAGGAGCTTAAAAATAAGATTTTGACCACTTATGGTTTGAGTGAGGAGGAGCTTTTTACCCTTACTCCATCTACTTCTCTTAAAATTTCAGCGATTTCAGATGAAGTTTTTAAGTATTGCATAGAGAATAATAGTTCGGTGGAAGATATCAATGTCAGCACTTTTGAGTTGTTGGAAAATGAGATAAATACTACAATTACCACTTACGAAAACAGTAGTGATGATCTATTGACTATAGCAACAAATAATGAGATAGCTTTGATTGATGAACTCAATATCTCCCTTGTTGATACCGATGCAAATTTGAGCGAAGTGACTCTTGATATCACCCAAAGTAGCACACAGACAAATGATCCAACAGCGATGCTTGATGCTATGCCTCTCTATACTTTGAGTGATGAGCAAAAAGCTGGGCTTGTTTTTATGTATCAAGAGGAGAAAGTGGCACGAGATGTTTATAAGGCAATGTATGCAAAATGGGGAAGTAAAGTGTTTGCAAATATCGCAAAATCGGAGCAGTCACATATGGATGCAGTCAAAGCGATTTTGGAAAAATATAGTTTAAAAGTTCCAAGTGATATAGCTGGTACTTTTGAACTTGAAGAGCTTCAAACCCTTTATAATACTTTGATAGGGATGGGCAATGTATCTTCAAATGAAGCGATGAAAGTGGGTGTTTTGGTTGAAGAGACCGATATTGCTGATTTGATAGAAAGAATGGTGGATGCACCTGATGATATAGAGATTGTGTATCAAAACCTATTAAATGGAAGCTACAATCATCTCAATGCTTTTGGTAAGCAAGTGTATTGATTTATTTGTTTTCCTCGTTCCCAC
Source organism: Helicobacter pylori PMSS1 (assembly GCA_945883785.1). Lineage (GTDB taxonomy): Bacteria > Campylobacterota > Campylobacteria > Campylobacterales > Arcobacteraceae > CAIJNA01. The sequence continues at coordinate 6,199 of CAMCYD010000070.1, read as the reverse complement.
TCTTCCGAGTGGGAATGCATGTATACACAAACACAAAATGCTCCAACTCAGGAGAGCAGGAGCAAGAAAAATATGCTAAATCTTTTGTATCCATTCTTGTATCCTCATATTACTTCATTTCATTATTGCGATTTTATCACTTTACAACTCTCTTTTGGATTGCTAATCTTGCAAGTTACGAAAACAAATCAATCCACATAAACAACTTGATTTCGACCATTATTTTTTGCTAAGTATAGTGCTACATCTGCTTTTGTGATGAGTGCGTCCATATTGTCTGCATCATTTGGAAAAATTGCTACACCAATACTGACTGTTTTCTGTAATACTGTTGTGTCATCTATTTGAATATCCAGAGTAGAAGTCATAGTATTTATTTTATGTGCTATTTTTAAAATATCAGCATCATTGACGATATTTGTAAGTATTACAATAAATTCTTCCCCACCATATCTCACTGCAACATCTGATTCTCGGATACAAGATAGTATTAAATTTGAAAAAATTTTTAAAACAATATCTCCAACATCATGCCCATAGGTGTCATTAATCATTTTAAAATAGTCGATATCAAGAACCAAAATACCCATTTTGCTTTTGTCCCTTTTTGCTTTTGCTATAAAGTATTCGGTATGTTCTTGCAAAAATCTTCGATTGTACAATCCTGTAAGAGTATCTTTGATAGCTAACTCTTTTAGCTTTTGAATATTATCTTTCACCAATGGCACTTTATCATTCATTTGTTTGATAATATTTCCAATTTCAGTATTTTCTTTAATCACTTCATATTCTTCTAAAAGATTCTTACCATCTAATAATGACACGAAATAGTCTACGGTTATTTTCAAGTTTTCCATTGATCTAAGAATTTGATTTTTAAACAACGAATTAATTAAAACCAAGAAAACCATCCCGATGAAAGAGATTAGAATAATTGTATTGTAATAATTTTCCATATCACTCCCAATTTCTTCAAGTCTTTGATTAAAATTCTTTTCACTGATAAAAATTAAATTTTCCAATTCATCAATGGTTCTATTTAAAATCGAATTTATAGCCAATTCTATCTCAACGATATCATCACTATTTGTTGTAATATTGTGATTTGTAACACCTTTAATCATATTAAAATAACTCTCGTATCTAATTTGAACATTATTGATATTTTTGATTAGATCATCTTTTTTGTATTTGATAGCATAAGTATGTATCACGGCAATATCTGTCAAAATATCAGCATTTAATTTATTTTGTCTAACATCCAAATCGTTGCTGTTTTTTTCTTGTAGATTTTCTGTGGCGGTAATGTTAAGTAAAAATAATTCTTTTATAATTTGATTTGAAGTATTTTTGATTAATAATTCATTCGCTGTCATTTCAGAAACACTTTCTCTAATCCCATTTAATGAGAAATAATTGACTAACAAAAAAAAGCCAACAAAAAATACGGCAATAAAAACAATACTATTTAATTTAGTTTTTATTTTCAAATCTATTAACATTCAATATTTCCTATATGTAATTTTAAAACGGTACTACAAGCTGGATTTGATTTCTTTTCTTCACTTACCACATCTCTAAATTTATCTCTTATGTCCAAAAATAATTCTAGATTGTCTAACAATAAATTTACCAATCTTCCATCAAATTGCTTGTCGCTTTCATTTTGAAACAATTCTAAAATATCTTCAAGCATCCAAGCTGGTTTGTAGCATCTCTCACTTCCAAGTGCATCAAACACATCAGCTATCGCTGTTATTCTTCCATAAATATGGATATCCTCCCCTTGCAATCTTTCTGGGTATCCTTTCCCATCCCATCTTTCATGATGCTGACTAGAAACTATAGCAGCAGCTTGCAATACTTCTCTATTTGAATTTTTGAGGATTTCATATCCAATTGTTGCATGGGTTTTCATAATCTCAAACTCTTCTGTAGTAAGTTTGGCAGGTTTCTTTAAAATATCATCTGAAATACCAACTTTTCCAATATCATGCATAGGACTTGCTATAAATAAAATTTCAGCTTCTTTTTCACTCATCCCAAAAAGTAAAGCTAAAAGTTTTGAATACTCAGCAACTCTTTTGACATGATTTCCTGTCTCTTTAGAACGGCTTTCCCCTATTTCTCCCATCTTGTACACTATCTCTTTTTGAGTATCTTCTATCTCTTTATGAAGATTTGTGAGTTCACTTATATCATGCATAAGATGCAGATGTTCAATAATTTCCCCTTTTGTATTTGTTACAGGATACACGATAGTATCCACAAAATAAAGAGAACCATCTTTTGCAATATTTGTAAAAAGAATAGATGTGTGTTTATTTTGTGATAAATTCAATTTTATATTTTCACAATCATTATTTAAAATATGGTTTTGATGCCTTAGATTACTACAATCCATCCCACGCAATTCATCCATATCATATTTACTTAGTCCACAAAAATAATCATTTGCATAGATGATTTTATTGGTCGTATCTGTTTTTAAGATAGCTGTAAATTTGTCAATCGCATCATCTACCTCTTTTTGGTGATGCTGACTTTCTGAAAAGTTCTTTGTGGATATATCAAGTTGATTTTCAAAATATTTAGAAACAATCTTTTGTTGCGTGATATCTGTTCGTATCCCGATATATTCAAATACATTTCCATCAGCATCCAAGATAGGGCTAATTGTAGATTGCACCCAATAATAACCACCATCTTTTTTACGATTTTTGACTTCACCCTCCCAAGGTTGTTTGAGTTCTTTGATTGTGTACCACATCCACTCAAAGGCATCTTTTGCCATATCGGGATGCCGTATGATACTATGTGGTTGCCCTATGAGTTCACTTTCACTATAACCGCTTATTTTACAAAATTGCTCATTCGCATAAGTAATAATGCCGTGTTTATCTGTTTTTGAAACAATTGAACTTCTATCTATCGCTTTTTTGTACTCTTTCAAAAATTGGGTAGAACAAAGAATCTCATCCTCTTTTCTTTTATAGTCTATCCATAAATCTGCTTTTAAAACAACTTCTTCAAGAGCATATGGTTTTCTTAAAACATCAACTGCCCCAGCTTTAAGTCCATCCCTCATTATCATACTATCCACATTTTCAGCGGTCAATAAAACAGAAATTTTATTCGCACCAAGAATAAGATTAGTATGTTTTTGCAAAAACTCTATCCCATTTGTATTTCCAAATTGCACATCCAAAAACATCAAATCTATTTTATTTTTTTCAATAATTTCAAGAATCATAGCTTCATCATTTGCTATTTCAATATGATAATGTCTATTTGAAAGTACATCTTTTAATTTTTTTTGAATCAAAGGTGACGAATCTACTATAAGAATAGTTTGTGATTTGTTTTTTTCTAATTGTTTGATAGTTCCACTTATCTGAACCATCTTATGAAAAAAGTTTTTATCTTTCACTATAAAATCAATAACACCTTTTTGGTAAGAATCTTCTCTAAAATTTTTATCACTTTCTCCTGTTAAAACAAATATCTTTTGGGGACTATTTTCAAGTTTTACTATCAACTCATACCCATTACCATCTGGCAAATTTATATCCAATAAAATATAATCCATTCGATTAGAAGCAAGATATTCATATGCATCTTTCAAACAAAAAGCACTATAACAATGAAAACCATCCTTTTGCAACTGATGGGTTAAAATTTTATTAAATGATTTGGAGTCTTCTACGATAAGCACATTATATTGTGATGGGTCAAATCTGCTTTGAGTGATAATACTACAATTGATGTGTTTCAAGTTACTTATTTATTTCTATGAAAAATTTCAAATATTTAGAGGTATTTTTGATGTAAAAAGTTTCTTGATGCTCTTCTGTTTCAATAGTATCATAGATACCAAAATCATCATATATTGTATTTCTTATATAAAAATTATTCCTAAAAATATCTTTTATTTTATCTTCATTTTCAAATTTACTGTTGTCTTCAATCCATAATGTAACTTTATTTTTTTCTTCCATAAGTCGTAATTCAATATATGGATTTTCAATTTCTCGTTCGATTAAAGTTGCAACAATACTATAAAACAGTGTAATAAACACTTTTTCTAATTTTTCAATATCGGTATTTATTGTGATTTTAGTATCGCTATGAAAAAGATTTCTAAATTCTATTTTATGCTCGTTAAAAATTGGATTAAATGTCTCTAAGCCTTTGTCTATTGTATCTTGCAAATAATGTTTTATACCATCATTTGATTTTTTTAGTTTTTTAGTTTCTAGCAATAACTTCATTGTCTCATTATCTTTACTTTCACCCTTAGATTTTCCTCTAAATCGTTTATGTAGCATCTTCTTTTCCCTCTTTTAAATTGATTTTTGATGTTCTAGCTTTACAAGTTGTTTTAAAATATTGAGTGCATAGGGATTATTTTCAAGTCTTCCGTTGTAGCAGTTAAGACCATTTACGGTCATTCCGTGTTTATCAAGACATTTAGCCAATACAAAGGCACCAAAATTTATATTTATTCTTGGATTGAATAAATCTTTTTGCTTAATTCCAAATTGTGACAAAAGGGGAAGATGGATAGTATTTATTTGCATAATTCCAATATCAACCGAACCATTTGTATTCAAATTAACAGCATTTGGATTAAAATTACTTTCTACTTTTGCGATAGATTGAAGCAGTTTTGGATTGATGCCAAATCTTTTTCCTGCTTCAATAAAATAATTTTCACTCCCAAAAACATTGAGTGTAAAGAGAGATAAAATCAATAGTTTTTTATAATTCATTGTTTTCATCTTTCCCATAATCATAAATACTAAACTCATTAAAAACTGATTTATGATAATAATACAGATGCCGTTTTTGCATTTTTAAAGTTGGAAGCAATCCTTTATTTGCTTTGTTCATATAAAATTCAAGAGCTGTTTTGTAGTAAAGAGGATAGATAACTTTTATGAGTTCTTTGTCTGTTTGTTTTAAAAACATATCAACCATATAATCTTTTTTTGGTTCACTGATAACTATTTTCATGGGATCAATATTTAAATTCATAAGTTGTCTTTTTATTTTTTTTGCAATAGCTATTTTTACTTCTGGATAAGTGATATTGATGAGATCTTTTTCCTCGCTTTCATCTTCTGCTGGTTTGAGATTTGTGTAAACAGAATTCAAATCACCTCTTTGAAGTCTTTTTGCATCACTGAGTGTACCATCTTCAGATACCATAATTATCTCACCAGAATTGAGATTTTTTTGCATCTTACCTGATTCTACAAAAGCTGACCCACCTGTGATACTTACTTTTGTTTGGTCACCTATGATGACAGACCCTAGGGCAAAATTAAAAAATAGCAAGAGTACTAATATTAAAATCTTCACTTTTTCTCCTTTTTAAATTCATTCTAAATCAAATTAACTGTATTTTATAAAAACTTTTGTCTCTTAACGGTAGCTAATAAATAAATTAATTTATTTTGTTATTACAGAGTCACTTGCAAATTCAAAGATTTTGAGTATGAATAGTAGCAATTATTAGATTTTTGCTTTAAAAATCACTTTTTGCTCCATGCAAATGGTTACTTTTAAAGGGGAAAGATGATGATTGAAACTGTTTATAATCATTTATTTGAATTTGCAAGTGGCTCAACTATGTAACAGCAATTCTAACTGAAAATAAAATCATATAACATACGGCTCCATATTGATATTTTGCTTGGTCTTGCGAGATCTTAGTATAAACTCAATCATATGGTTAAAACTTTTAAAATTAAACATAGTAGTCAATAGATTGATGCCACCAAAGAATTTCTCTCTTGAACCTATCTCTTTTGTAAGCTCTTGATAGAGTTCATCTTCCAATTCTTGCACTGTATGGAATAAAAAAGCTAGAATATTGAGTGAACACAGTGTTAGTGAGAGATTATTCTGACCATGCCCAAAGTTATGTTCAAGATTGTACCCCTTTGTTTTTAAAGTATTATTGTTCTCATTTTCTTTTCTTCCATCTTGTTCTACCTGCCCCAGCTATATCTATAACATTATTTGCATGAAGAGGTATATTTGTAATAAAGGAATTGTGATAGAGTTTTTTACCACTTAGATTGGTTATTATCACTTCGCACCAGTTAGTTGTAAGTGGTTGGATTCTCTTTTTACCTTGTGGAGCAGTCATTAGCACGCTATTGATGTAATAATAAGTGCTTATCTGTTTTTT
>CAMCYD010000069.1 GCA_945883785.1 Helicobacter pylori PMSS1 | reverse complement strand
TCTAGGACGGGAAAGAAAATAGTATCTCCCATTTTCTATTAAATCAAGTGCAATTTTTGTTTTATCAACATAAATATAATCTTCATTTAGAATATCTTTGAGTGTTGATATCCCAATTGGTAGTTTTTTGAGTTTCATTTTTTGTACCTTATTAAAAATTTGAGAATTTATAATTATAAATCATAAATCCTAAACTCTTCATTCTCAGCTTCATTTATCACTCCTATTTTTTGATTAAATCGGAGAAAACAAAAATGCAAAATTTAATACTAGCACTTCTAGGAGTAATATGAGAAAAAAATGGATAATGATATGAAACTCAAAATCTATGTTAAAATACATATTCAAAGATATATTTAAAGATGGAGAATAAAATGGTAGCATATGCACAAAATGAAATGGTTGGGGCAACAGAGTTTGTCAAAGGATTTGCAACTTTTGCAGATAAAGTAGTTTCAAGAAGTATTGAGAAACTGGCTATTGTACGACACAATAGACCAGAAATAGTCTTGGTTCCTATTGATGAGTATGAAAGAATGAAAGAAGTTTACGATATTGCGGAACATATGGAAATTGAAAAGATTGTTGCGGAACGAATTTGGAATAAAACAGAACCTATAAAAATGATTTCTTGGGAAGAGATGAAAGAAGCTCTTAGAAAAAGAGGCAAAAATGTTTAAAGTTATACTTTTGCCAGAAGTAGAAGATGATTTGATGTTGTTTGATAGTGATATTTTGAGTGAGGTTGATGGATATATGAAACAGTATGAAATCAATCCTTTTGCTTGTAGCCAACCATTGGTTGGAAATCTAGCAAGTTGTCGAAAAACTTATATCGCAAATGCAACTTATCGGATTATTATCAAAGTTGAAAAAGATGTCACTAAAATCGTAAACATCGTGGCTATTGGGAAAAGAGAAGCAAAAGAAGTGTATCAAAATGCTTATGACAGGATAAGGGAGTGAAGTGGCGAGTGGAATAATTGAGAATTGATAATTTAGAATGAGGAAACCCCAAATAAAACAAAAATACCAAAGTTATGATAAAATAATAAAAATATGAAAAGGAGGTTTTGTTATGGATAAGACAAGAGTAGACGATATGCTTATTGAAATGATAAGCCCAAAGATAAAAGAAATAGAAGAGAAGTTTAGTCGAGGAGATGGACTTAGTCAAGACGATATAAATACCTTACTTTTCAAAAGCCAATACAATCATATCAACCATTTGGATGATAAACTGAATGAAGTAACTGTAAGTGTTGTGGGTTTGGAAATAAGATTTGATAAAAAATTTAGTGAACTTGAAAATAAATTTGTGGCTTTGGAAAATAAATTTGATTTACTCAACGAAAAGATAGAGCATACAATTCAAAAAGCACTTAATAAAAATATGATGTTGCTTATCACGGTGATGGGATTTTTTGTAATTGTGTCAAAACTTATAGATAAGATTTCGTTTTAATTTTTATTCTTGCCACTTGTATTTGGCTTCTGGCTTTGTACAGTAGCATTGAGCGTCACTGCGAGGAACGAAGCAGTCCAAAAGAAGCGGACTTCGAAGAATTCAAACTTCAAGCAAAGCGACTCTGCCTCGCAGTGACTGGAATTGAAATACTACTTTTTATTTTATTTGGTATAAGGCTCCCCACTTATCGCTGAGAATGAAGAGTTTAGGATTTATGATTTATAATTATAGATTCTCAAATTTTTAAAAAGGTACAAAAAATGAAACTCAAAAAACTACCAATTGGGATATCGACACTCAAGGATATTTTACAAGAAGACTATATTTATGTCGATAAAACAGATATTGCACTTGATTTAATACAAAATGGAAGATATTATTTCCTCTCTCGTCCACGACGATTTGGGAAGTCTCTTTTTCTTGATACTTTAAAAACCATCTTTGGTGGAGAAAAAGAGCTTTTCAAAGGGCTTTATATCTATGACAAATATGATTTTAAAAAGTATCCAGTGATACGAATCAGTTGGGGAAGTGGTGTTATCAACGATGATGAGAGTTTCAAAAATACCCTTGATAGGTCAATAGAGCTTTCAAGCAAAGAACTAGGAATTACTTGTGTTGATAGCCATAATTTAAAAAAATGTGTTGAGAGTCTTATTACTTTGGCATACGAAAAATACAACCAAAAAGTAGTTGTTTTGGTTGATGAATATGACAAACCAATCCTTGATAATATTGAAGATAAACCACTTGCAACAAAAATGAGAGAAAAACTTAAAGACCTTTATTCTCTTTTTAAGGACAATGACCAATACTTAAAATTTGTCTTTATCACAGGAGTTAGCAAGTTTTCAAAAGTGAGTCTTTTTAGTGGGCTGAATAATATCCAAGATATTACACTCAATCCAAAATATGCAACTATTTGCGGATATACCCAAAATGATGTGGAAACAACTTTCGCCGAACATCTCAAAGGGCAAAATTTTGAAAAGATAAAACACTGGTACAACGGCTATAAGTTTCTAGGCGAGGGAGTTTATAATCCTTTTGATATTTTGCTTTTTATCTCAAATGGATTCGCGTATGATAACTACTGGTTTTCTACTGCAACCCCAACTTTTCTCTTAAAACTTATGGAAAAGAATGATTACTTCCTGCCAGACTTAGAAAATATTATAAAAGATAGAAAAATGCTTGATAGCTTCGATGTGGACTATATCGAACTTGAAACTTTGATGTGGCAAACTGGGTATTTGACGATTAGTGATGCCTATGAAACACCAATGGGAATGGAGTATGAATTATCTATACCAAATCAAGAGGTAAGAGTTTCATTCTTTGGAAGTGTTGCTGATTTTATGTCCAAAATCCAAAATTCCACTAGAGATAAAAATGGAATCTACAAAGCACTTTTAACTTGTGATTTTATAGCTTTAGAAATATCTATAAAATCGCTTTTTTCTTCCATCCCATACTACCTTTACACTAACAATCCTATGTTTGAAAGAGAAGGATATTATGTAAGTGTATTTTATGCTTACATCAAATCAATGGGGTTTGAAATAGCAGTTGAAAAAGCTACCAACAAAGGTCGAATTGATATGGTTGTTTTTTATCCAAATGCTATTTTTGTGATGGAATTTAAAGTAAATGGCTTAAATGCTTTGGCTCAAATCAAAGAGATGAGATACCACGAACAATATTTAAATGATGGAAGAGATATTTATCTTGTGGGTCTAGAGTTTGACAGAAATGAGAAAAATATTTGTAAGATGGAGTGGGAAAAGGATAATAATTGAGAATTGATGACAGTCATTGCGAGGCATGAAGCAATCCACAAAGTCGGCTTCTTGGACTGCTTCGTGCCTCGCAGTGACTGGAATTGAAATACTACTGTTTATAATCATTTGTTTGAATTTGCAAGTGGCTCTTTAAACAAATAGATGGATACAAATTTTTTCTTACTTTTGATGATGGAGTCCAAAAAGAGGTTGATTTAAAAGAACTCAAAAAAAAGATTAGAAAAGCATTGTTGGTAAACAATAATATGGTAATAACTTCGTGTCTTGGGATATTGCTTAACACTAATAGTGAATTGCTGAAAATAGCAATTATGTTCGGTGTGTTCGCGGCGGACAGCAGGGTAATTGATAATTGAGGGAATTCCAAATAAAACAAAAAATCTCAAAGTTATGATAAAATGATAAAAATATGAAAGGGAGGCTCTATGGATAAGACAAGAGTAGACGATATGCTTATCGAGATGATAGGCCCAAAAATCAAAGAAATAGAAGAAAAATTTAGTCGAGGGGACGGACTTAGCCAAGATGATATAAATACACTTTTGCTCAAAAGTCAATACAACCATATCAATCATTTGGATGATAAATTAAACGAAGTAACTGCAAGTGTTGTGGCTTTGGAAAATAAGTTTGTTGCTTTGGAAAATAAGTTTGATTTGCTCAATGAAAAGATAGAGCATACAATTCAAAAAGTACTCAATAAAAATATGATGTTGCTTATCACGGTGATGGGATTTTTTGTAATTGTGTCAAAACTTATAGATAAGATTACATTCTAGCTTCACTCGTTCCCGATACCAAGACTGTGAAATAACCCAAGTTAGTCATTTCACAGACTTTCTTTTTGTAGAAATTTTCCTTTTTTCCATCCTCTTTTTGGTGAGGAATAGAGAGTAAATCTCAAAGTTATGATAAAATAATGCAAATTTTAAAAGGAGTATTGATGCCAGTAGTGAGTAAATTTCTAGGAATAATTATTTCAATGTATTGGAGTGAGCACAATCCTCCACATTTTCATGCAAAATATGGTGAATACAAAATAATAGTTCATATTCATACTGGTGTCATTGAAGGTAAGTTTCCAAAAAGAGCTTTAAAAATGGTAATGGAATGGCTTGAGCTTTATAAAGATGAACTTTTGGAAGATTGGGAACTTTGTGCTAAAAGAGAGATGCCAAATCCAATCGAACCACTGGAGTAAAATATGATTATTTATGTCAAAGAGGCTAAGTATTTAGAAGATTATAAAGTTGAGTTACAATTTAATGATGGCAAAAAAGGTGTTGTTGATTTGGAAAAGGAACTATACGGCACAATGTTTGAGCCACTAAAAGATAAAACACTCTTCTCAAAAGTAAAAGTTGATGAGGATTTGGACACTATAACTTGGGAAAATGGTGCTGATTTAGCACCAGAATTTTTATACTATAAAAGTTTTCAAGATGATAAAAATTTGGAAAATCAATTTAAACAATGGGGCTATAAGTAGACAATATTTTAACTTGTTTCCCTCATTCTCAATGTCCACATTGGGAATGCAGACTGAAATATGAATTACCAAGCTAGAGCTTGGGAACTAGAAAAAGTTTATCCCTTTTTGGCAATGTGTAATTTAGGATAGCTATACTTTAAAGCCTTAATCCTTAAGTTTGGGGCTTTTTGTTTTATTAACTCATTTTGGGTAGAATAATGAAAAATAAAATAAAAAAAAAGGATAGTATGAATGGCAAAAGTAAAAGAACACACCTTTGATATATCGGCAAAACTTGATATGCAGGAGATGAAAAATGCACTCATCCAAGCACAAAAAGAGATAGATACGAGATATGATTTCAAAGGTATCACTAAAGAATATGACTTGAATATTACTTCAAAAGTTCTCACTCTTCTTACACAAAGTGATAATAAAATAGATGCGATGAAAGATGTTCTTATCTCTAAAATGAACAAAAGAGGGGTTTCAATCAACTCTTTAGAAGAGGTAAAAGCTGAAGATGCTAGTGGTGGAAATAGAAAATTTACTTATAAAATAGTCGATACTATCGAAAGTGATGAAGCAAAAACTATCCAAAAAGAGATAAAATCACTAAATCTTAAAGTAACAGCAGTCAATCAAGGTGATGAGATACGAGTGAGTAGCAAAAATCTTGATGATTTACAAGCTGTGATGAAACATCTCAAAAGTTTGGAACTCAAAGCTCCACTTGTATTTGATAATTTTAGGTAAAAGTAAAAATAACATTTCATCGGAGGAGTTTTAATTCAAGTTTTTTTCGAATTCCCAAGCTTCAGCTTGGGAATTCGAATTCTTGTATGGATTTCAAATGATGACATTGGGAGTGAACAATTTTCATTAATTAATATAAAAAGGATAAAGGTTATGTTTAAAAAAAGTGTAAAAGCATATGAAGATGCAAAAAAAGTGATCCCAGGTGGAGTTGATAGTCCAGTTCGAGCATTTGGCGGGGTGATAGGTACTCCTCCATTTATCACAAAAGGGAAAGGGAGCTATTTGTATGATGTGGATGGAAATAAATACCTTGATTTTGTTCAAAGTTGGGGACCGCTTATTTTTGGACATTGTGACAAAGACATAGAAAAAGCAGTTATCAAAACTGCGAAACTTGGGCTCTCTTTTGGAGCTCCAACGCAGCTTGAAACAGAACTCGCAAATGAAATCGTGGAGATGTTTCCACATATCGATAAAGTGAGATTTGTAAGTTCAGGGACTGAAGCAGTTATGAGTGCTATACGACTTGCACGAGGGGTTACTGGGAAAAATGATATTATCAAATTTGAAGGTTGTTATCACGGGCATAGCGATAGTTTGCTTGTAAGTGCTGGAAGTGGGATGGCAACTTTTGGTGCTCCAAGTAGCCCAGGGGTTCCAAGTGACCTTATCAAACACACACTTTTAACTGAATACAACAATCTTGAACAGTTGGAAAAATGTTTCTTGGAATCAAAAGATATCGCTTGTTTGATAATCGAACCAATCGCTGGAAATATGGGGCTGGTTCCTGCGACACAAGAATTTTTACAAGCTTGTAGAGAACTGTGTACAAAACACGGTGCGTTACTGATTTTTGATGAAGTGATGAGTGGATTTAGAGCATCTTTGCATGGCTCTTATGGGATAAACAATATCGAAGCGGATATTGTCACTTTTGGTAAAGTTATCGGTGCTGGAATGCCTGTGGGTGCTTTTGCTTCAAGGGGTGAGATTATGGCTCATTTAAGTCCAGAGGGGAAAGTGTATCAAGCGGGAACTTTAAGTGGAAATCCAGTAGCGATGGCAGCTGGGTTGGTTAGTCTGCGAAAAATAAAAGCAGATAAAAAACTCTATGATAAACTAAATGAAAAAGCGGTAATGCTGACATCTGGACTTAAAAAAGTTGCTCTTAAACATAATATTCCACTTCAAGTTGATACACGAGGGAGTATGTTTGGATTTTTCTTTTGTGAAGAGTCACCAAAAAATATGAAAGAAGTTGGAAAATGTGATTTTAAACGATTTGCAACTTTCCACCATGAAATGCTTAAAAGAGGTTTTTACTTCGCTTGTAGTCAATATGAAGCTGGATTTATCTGTGAAACAATGTCCAAAAAAGAGATAAAAGCGACTATTAAAGCTGCTGATGTTGTGATGGGGATGCTTTAATTCTTCCAAAATGAAAAAAGAATATGATTTCCCTCGTTCCCAACTTGAAGCTGGGAATGCATACAAATACTTATCATCTCCATCAACTATAAATAAAATAGTAAATTCTCATCTAAACTCCCAAGAAAATCTTGGGAGCGAAGAAAAACTAAAATATATAAAACTTATACCATTGAGCCACTTACAAATTCAAACAAATGATTATAAACAATTTCAATCATCATCTTTTCACTTTAAAAATAACCATTTGCGAAGGAGCAAAAAGTGATTTTTAAAGTGAAAATCTAATAATCACTACTACGCATACTCAAAATCTTTGAATTTGCAAGTGGCTCCATTTATTATTTTAAATGGTATTACCTAAAAAACTCCAATATATCTATCTCAAGTACCTCTGATATCTTCACTAAATGTTCGATATTAAAATGAGCATTATTGGTGCGTTTTTCAGCTCTTGCTATAAAAGCATTGCCAGTTAGTCCTATATCCAAAGCCAATTGAAGTTGAGAGATATTTTTCAATTTTCTATACTTTACAACATTAGCGGAAATCATATTGTGTACTTCATTTGTTTTTTTGTCTAAGTATTGAATTGTCATATCATAATGATATATGTATCATTGAATAATTACAATGACCCATTAATCATAACATAATGATTGATAGGTCATAATTTGAAATGTATTTTCAAAGGATTATCAATTGGAACAAAAAATCATAAACATAAAACAAAGAATTGATAAACATAAAAATCAACTTCCAGAAGATTATATATTGATTGAGACTACATTGAGTATCTTGGATTATATATTATCTGAGGGATTTTCCAAGAGAGAAATGAAAATATTATATGATAGTATCAAGAATACTCTTGAAATAATAGAGGAAAAAATAAATACAATAGTAGCCTCTAGCATTCACTCCAAAGAAATTTTTGAGAGCGACGAAACCTAAAAATCGTGATTATTTCACATCGTAACACAAAATTCGATTATCAAAAAATGTAGGGATATAGAGTTGTTTGGTTTTCCCATCTAATAGGACACTTTCCGGTACTTTTAAAACAGCTTCTGATTCTCATACCTTAGTTACCTCTATAGCTACTCCATAAGAGATGAGTGTTGTTGCTATAGCTATCACGAAGCAAATGACTGTACCATAAAACCTTTAGTTTGTTTTAGGACGGCTATAGTAATAATTTTCTGAACATTTTTGACCTCTTTTTTTCTTGTAAGATGGTAGATTTTATCACAAAAAATTCAGACAAAAGGAGGTTTTATACCTTAAGTGATAAGTTGATATACTTTAAAGAACAAAACAGAAAGGGAAAACAATGATAAAGCATATAGTTTTTTTTAAACTTTCGCAAGAAGGATTACGAAACAAAGATGAGATAATTATAAAATTAAATAATCTTAAAGATGAGATTGATTTTATTAGAGCTTTGGAGGTTGGGGTTAATTTTGCCGATGAGGAGAGGGCTTTTGATTTGGCACTTACCGTTATAGTTGATAGCAAAGAGGCATTAGATGCCTATGCTACACATCCAAAACATTTACCTGTAGTTGCATTTATCAAATCACTTGGCACTCAAAGCAAGGTAGTTGATTATGAATTTCCTAATGCATAATACAAAGAAGAGGTAAAGCGAGATGGAAGAAAATAAAGAGATAAACAAAGAGATAAACAAAGAGATACAAGAAGAGGGAAAAGCAGAATTGCCAAAAGAGGAAAAACCAAAACACAAAGATAAACTTGAAGCACTTGATAGTTTATCGTTGGGTATTTCGATTGTGATTGCTCTCGCACTTGGGGTTGGACTTGGGTTATTACTCAAAGAGTGGACGGGATATACTTGGACTCTTTGGATTGGTGTTTTTTATGGGATAGCTGGTGCTATTTTAAATGTTTACAAAGCATACAAACGGGCAAAAGCTTCTTTGGATGAACTTGCAGACGACCCAAAATATAAATATCAAGCAGAACACGGAATCAATAAAATAGATGAAAATTAGTACCATTTTAGAGACTTTTTTAGCTATAAATATCATCTCTTCTGTGTTAGCGATGGTGTTTTTTGGATTTGATGTTGTTCTGAATCTTCAAGTGGCTTTTTTTAGTTCATTTTTTATTGTACTTGGTTCGTTTATCGGGTATAGAAAAAATATCCTCAAACAAAGTGAAGATTTTATTATTCGAGATGAAAATGAAAAAGATGTGATAGATGCTATCGATGATAAGTTTGATTTGTACGGTGAAATCAATGAAAATGAACTAAGCGATGAGGATGTACAAGAGATTATCAAAGAGGAAAGAAAAAAGCAAAATATCAAAGATAGCCTTACAAATACGATGAAAAGCTTGAGTTCAGCAACCTCTATTTATAGAATTATGGGATATGTTTTATTAGTTATTGGATTTTTCTTTTTAAATAACAATCAACTTCTTATTCCAATAGCGTATTTATTAGGTTTTTTAATAGTACCAATTATGGCACTTATCGTCAATTTAAAATATATCAAAAGTTAGGTATACTCGCAAAAATAAATATTGAGGCGAAGTAAGAGAAACTCGTTTCTCTCTTCAAGATTTCTCACAGAGAGTGTGAACATAAGGCTTCTTTGGATGGAATTATTTCCATCGTAAAAAGAAGAAAAAATAATAGGTCCCTTCATAGGTCTCCTAAAAAATAGTATTTTTTAGGCACCGTATTTGGGACAAATTTTAAGGAAAAGAAAATTGCAAAAAAATATTAGAAATTTTAGTATCATCGCCCATATCGACCATGGGAAAAGTACACTAGCTGATAGAATTATCCAAGAGTGTGGTTCAGTAACAGCAAGAGAGATGACAGCTCAAATGATGGATACGATGGATATCGAAAAAGAGAGAGGGATAACGATAAAAGCTCAGTCTGTTCGGCTTGATTATGTGAAAGATGGACAAAATTATGTTTTAAATCTTATCGACACCCCAGGGCATGTTGATTTTAGTTATGAGGTAAGTAGAAGTTTGGCTTCATCTGAGGGTGCTTTGCTTATTGTTGATAGTACTCAAGGTGTTGAGGCTCAAACTATCGCAAATGTGTATATCGCTATGGAAAACAATTTGACACTTTTGCCTGTTGTCAATAAAATTGATTTACCTTCTGCCGACCCTATGAGAGTTTTGGAAGAGGTTGAACATGCTATTGGGATTGATTGTACCGAACATAATCTTATTTCAGCAAAAACAGGACTTGGAGTAAAAGAGTTGATAGATGCTATTATTGATAGGATTCCAGCACCAAATGGAGATGAAAATGCTCCTACAAAAGCACTTGTGTACGATAGTTGGTTTGATAATTATTTAGGTGCTTTGGCTCTTGTGAAAGTGTATGATGGAAGTATCAAAAAAGGGCAAAGTATCAAACTTATGAATACTGAATTTTCCCATCAAGTTCTTGACCTTATGTATCCTCACCCACTTCATAGAAAAAAAACGAATGAGATAAAAACAGGAGAGATTGGTATTGTTGTCCTTGGACTCAAAACAACAGAGGGAATTTCTGTTGGAGACACAATGACCGATTTGAAAAATCCGACACTTGTAGCTATTGATGGTTTTGCACCTGCTAAACCTTTCGTATTTGCAGGGATTTATCCTATAGAAACTGATAAATTTGAAGACTTGAGAGATGCTCTTAATAAGCTTAAAATGAATGATAGTTCTATCTCTTTTGAACCTGAAAGCTCAGTTGCTTTGGGAAGTGGATTTAGAACAGGATTTTTGGGGATGCTTCATATGGAAGTTATCAAAGAGAGGCTTGAGCGAGAGTTTGACCTTGATTTGATTGCAACTGCACCAACGGTTGTGTATGAAGTTTTGCAAACAAATGGTGAAACGATTATGATACAAAATCCGTATGATTTACCCCCACCAAATAAGATAACAACAATAAATGAACCTTATGTTCGAGCTACTCTTTTAACTCCAGATGAGTATCTTGGAAATGTGATTAAACTTTTAAATGACAAAAGAGGTATTCAACTTAAATTGGATTATATCAACCCAACACGGGTGAAACTAGAATATGATATCCCAATGAATGAGATAGTGATGGATTTTTATGACAAACTTAAATCGACTACAAAAGGGTATGCAAGTTTTGATTATGATATCGTTGGATTTCTTCCAGGGAACTTGAAAAAACTTGATATTTTGGTGGCTGGTGAGCCTGTTGATGCACTCAGTATCATCGTTCCTGAAGAAAAAGCATTGAGTCGTGGGAGACTTTTTGTAAAACAGCTTAAAGAACTTATCCCTAGACAACTTTTTGAAGTAGCTATTCAAGCTAGTATCGGTGCTACTGTTATAGCTCGAGAAACTGTAAAATCTATGGGTAAAAATGTGACTGCTAAGTGTTATGGTGGAGATATCTCACGAAAAAGAAAACTTTTGGACAAACAAAAAGAGGGTAAAAAAAGGATGAAAGCTATTGGAAAAGTAAATGTGCCTCAAGAAGCATTTATGGCAGTACTTAAGCTTGACGCCTGAGATAGTCCATTTTGGAAGGCATAATAAAAAATGTTTAGTTCAGTAATTTTTAGAAAAGCTTTGTTTTTGGTAATTGGATTGATTATAATTTATACAATTATTTTAGCTGTTTTTGTTATCCCAAAAGTTGAAGATAGTATTCATACTTTGGAAGAAAAAAATGCAAAAGAGGCTCTTTCAAAAATAGTTACTATTTCTAAAAATGTTTATATTGATTTGGAAAGTTACAAAAAAGATGCTTTGGAAAAACATAAAAAAGACCTGAAAGAAACAACCGATGCAGTATGGACTACTCTTTTTAAAAATAAGTCAATTACAAAAGATGAAATTATCAGAACTATGAAACATATTAGATATGGGAAAGATGGCTATTTTTGGATTAATGATTTTGAGCCAAAAATGATAATGCATCCTTTTACTCCCTATCTTGATGGAGAAAGTTTGAAAGATTTTAAAGACCCAAATGGAGTTTTTCTTTTTAATGAAATGGTGCAAGTTGCTACAAAAAATCAAGAGGGATATGTGGCATATTCATGGCCAAAACCAGACGAAAAGAATCCCCAATCAAAGATTTCTTATGTAAGGGTATATCCTAAATTTAGTTGGATTATAGGAACTGGGGTTTATATTGATGATATAGACAAAGAGGTGCATAAGAGAAAAGATGAGCTAAAAATGCAACTCAAAAGAATTATTAAAGAGACCAAAATAGGGAAAACTGGATATTTGTATGTTTTTGACTCTACAGGTTTACTTATTGCACATCCTGATAAAGCGATTGATGGAACATCAATTAAAGACTTTATAAACCCTACTACACAAAAACATCTGTTGACTGATTTGATTGAGGCTTCTCGCACGAAAGAAAAAGTTTTCAAATACAAATGGAATAGATTAAACGATAAAAAGAATTTTATATATGAAAAAATTGCTTGGATTGAATATATCCCAGAGTTAGATTGGTATGTAGGTTCGTCCGTATATGATGATGATTTTAAAGATTCTGTTGATAGTGTTTTGATGTATGTTTCTATGATTGCATTTTTAGCTATTTGTTTGGCTATTTTTCTAAGTTATTTATTTTTAAAGAATCTTCTTGAACCTATATTGAAGCTCTCAAAATTTGCAACAACTGTGGCTTCTGGAGATTATTCTATGCGGTGCAATATCAAACAAAACGACGAAATAGGAATTTTGGCAAAAGAATTTAATACTATGGTGCTCACTATTGAAGATAATGTTACAAATCTTCAAACGAAAGTAGAAGAGGAGGTCCTCAAAAACAAAAAGACTCAAGAGCAACTTTTCAAATCTGAAAAAATGGCAGCCATGGGGGAGATGATTGGGAAT
The DNA here is from genome assembly GCA_945883785.1 of Helicobacter pylori PMSS1. Classification (GTDB taxonomy): domain Bacteria; phylum Campylobacterota; class Campylobacteria; order Campylobacterales; family Arcobacteraceae; genus CAIJNA01. Next base: position 880 of record CAMCYD010000069.1, on the reverse strand, counting down.
ATTGCTCATCAATGGAGACAACCTTTATCCGTGATAACTGTATCTGCTACAGGACTTCAACTACAAGACGAGATGGGTATTTTAAATAGCGAGAAGCTTAATAATGCTTGTAATTCTATCAATAAAAACGCTCAATATCTCTCCCAAACTATAGATGATTTTAAGAATTTTATCAAAGGAGATAGAGAGAAAACAACTTTTAATTTAAAAGAAAATATTGAAAGTTTTTTACAGTTGATAGAGGGCAGTGTTAAAGCAAATAATATTGAAATAATTCTACAGTTAGATGAGCATATAATGATAACATCATATCCAAATGAACTCAATCAATGCCTCATCAATCTTTTTAATAATGCAAAAGATGTTTTAAAAGAGAGTGATGAAGAGGAAAGAATAATTTTTATAGAAACCTATATGGCAGATAATAATGTAGTTATAAAAATGAAAGATAGTGGAGGAGGTATAGCAACAGAGATACTTTCTAAAATATTTGAGCCATATTTTACAACGAAACATAAATCTCAAGGGACAGGACTTGGGCTTCATATGAGCTATAAACTTATGGTTGAAGGTTTCGCTGGAACCATTGAAGCTACCAATGAAAGTTTTGTTTGGAATGGTAGAAGCATGACTGGTGCAATGTTTACTATAAAGTTTCCACTCTAAAGAGGACAAAACAACTATAGCGAACCAAAAGTAAATTCACGAATAATATAATATAAGTTGTGTTTTATGAGCCACTTGCAAATTCAAAGATTTTGAGTATGAATAGTAGCAATTATTAGATTTTCACTTTAAAAATCACTATTTACTCCCTGTAAATGGTTATTTTTAAAGTGAAAAGATGATGATTGAAACTGTTTATAATCATTTGTTTGAA
>CAMCYD010000068.1 GCA_945883785.1 Helicobacter pylori PMSS1 | reverse complement strand
AAATATTATCCCTATTTTACTCATTTTTGTAACCTTTTTAAAGCTTCTTTTACTAATTCACTTGTTGTATTACCAACACAATTTTTTAAAGCAGTTGCTATAACTTCTTTTTTAAATCCTAAAGATTCTAAAGCCATCATCGCTTCACTTATACTTGGTGTATTTATCCCCTCATTGCCCCCAGTGTCTAAAACAAATCCACTGAGTTCCACCAAAATTCTACCAGCTCCCTTAGGACCAATCCCAGGAACTCTTTTTAACATATTGATATCACCACTTGAAACAATCTGAGTAAATCCACTTGGGGTAAATGTACTACAAATAGCAAGAGCTACTTTTGGTCCAACTCCATTTATTTTTATTACTCTATCAAAAAGTTTTTTCTCGTTTATATCGGTAAATCCATATAAAGATTGATTATCTTCTCGTATAATATGAGTAATAAAAAGTTTAACAGTTTTCTCTTTTATTGTTCCACTACAATTTAGTGATACAAAAACTTCATAAATTATCCCATTTGTATTTATGTGGAGAAAAGTGGGTTCTTTTCTCATCACATTGCCCTCTATTCCAACTATCAAATAACTTCTCCACTCTTTAAATTTAAGGTTGGGATTATAGCATCTTTTTGATTAGCTAGGCTCTTTTTGAGTTTCTCTTAGTATAAATTAATCCTAAATAAAAGAAAAATTTGAATTCTTCATAGTTTTATAAAGTGTGTGCTAAAATCCGCGAATGAAATGGAATATATCAAAACAATTTGACTTTTGTTATGGGCATCGTGTTTGGTCACAAGAACTTAACAAAGAATATGCACTTGATGACTGCTTGATGTGTCGTCATCTTCACGGACATCAAGGGAAAATAATAGTTCATCTTGAAAGTGAAAAACTTCACAATGGAATGGTGACTGATTTTAAACATCTTAATTGGTTTAAAAAGTTTTTAGATGACACGATTGACCATAAATTTATCATTGACATCAACGACCCTATTTTTTCTACACTTCTTCCTCATTATCAAGACAAGCGATATTTTCACAAGATGGAACAAGATTTTATGATAGTTGATTTGAGTATTATAAAAGATGAGCCTCTTCATATACAAGAACTATACGAAAGCTACATCATAGTTGATTTTGTCCCAACTAGTGAAAATCTCTCCGCTTGGCTTTTAAAAATAGTGCAAAAAAAGATGGCAAAAATCGGGGTAAAAGTATCGCATTTAGAGTATTTTGAAACTCCAAAAAGTAGAAGTACAGTTTATGCTTGAAGTGAATGAAATCTTTGGACCAACAATCCAAGGAGAAGGAAAAAAAGTAGGCTTTCCTAGTGTTTTTGTGAGATTTGGAAAGTGCAATATGACTTGTGCTGGTTTTGAGGTGGAATACGAAACACCAAGTGGAATTAAAAAATGTAGTTGCGATAGTTTTTATGCAAGTGATATTGCTTTTAGAGATGAGTGGCAAAAATATACAACAGCAGAATCTTTGATAGAGGAAGTTGATAAGTTGCTTCCAAATTATAAAGTGGATATTGTGCTAACTGGTGGAGAGCCACTTTTATATTGGAACGATGCCCCGTTTCAAAAGTTTATGAAACACTATATTTTGGCTGGTTATCATCTTACGATTGAGACAAATGGGAGTATTGATATAGAATTTTGTGAAGATTGGCAAAAACAAATTCTTTTTTCTTTAAGTGTGAAACTTAGCAATAGCAAGGAAAGTTTACAAAAAAGAGTAAATGTCAAAACACTGACAAATATTATCAATTTTGCAAATGAAAGTTATTTGAAATTTGTCATAAGTACTGATTTTTTATCACAAGCTACTGTAGAAATTGAAAGTATTTTAAAACAAATTCCACCCGTTGAAGTGTATGTTATGCCACTTGGAGATACGGCTAATATTATCGATATGAATAGTTTAAGTGTGATAGAATTTGCTATAAGTAAAGGTTTCAAATACTCTGATAGACTTCATATTAGGGTTTGGAATAACAAAAGGGGGGTTTGAAAATGGTTAGATTACCAGCAGAATGGGAAGATCAAGAGTTTGTTCAGCTTGTATTTCCACATGAAAATACTGATTGGAGTGAGTATCTTGATGATGCAATTGAGAAGTTTGTAAATATTGCAAACGCTGTACGAAAATATCAGAAATGTTTAATAGTTGCAAAAAATATCACTTTTGTGAAATCTTTATTTCCGTCAAAAAAGAACTTGTTATTTGTTAGACTTGATAGTGATGATACTTGGAGTAGGGATTTTGGTGGGATTACTGTTGAGGTTGATGGGGTATCCACTATTCTTGATTTTAAATACAATGCTTGGGGTAAAAAATTTGTTTACGCTAAAGATGATTTGATAACGATGCAACTTAAGCACAAAGGTTTTTTAAAAGATTATAAACATAAAAGTGTAAAAATGGTTTTAGAAGGCGGAAGTATCGAAAGTGATGGGGAAGGAATTATTCTTACAACGACTGAATGCTTGATGGAAAAAAATCGAAATCCTAGACTTTCACAAAAAATGATTGAACAAAAACTTATAGAAAATCTTGGTGCTAAAAAAGTTTTATGGCTAAATAGTGGGGCCTTAGAGGGTGATGATACAGATAGTCATATTGATACAATTGCAAGATTGATAAGCAACGATACGATTATGTATCAAATGTGCGATGACCCAAATGATTCCAATTATGAGCAACTAAAACTTATGGAAAAAGAGCTTCAAAATTTCACGAACTTACATGGGAAAAAATATAAACTTATCGGATTGCCTCATATTGAAGCAAAATATGATGGAGAGGATAAACTTCCAGCGACTTATGCTAACTTTCTTATTATTAATGGAGCTGTTTTGGTACCAACTTATAAAGATAAAAATGATGAGTTAGCTTTAGAAATATTTAAAAAAGTGTTTCCAAAGAGAGATATTATTGGGATAGATTGTTCTACTCTTATAAGACAACATGGAAGTTTACATTGTGTAACGATGCAGTATCCAAAATCAAAAGGAGTGTAACTTGAAAGTAGCATTAATTCAACAAAAATATTATGGCTCTAAAGAAGAAACGATAGAAAAAACACTTTCTATGATTGAAGAAGCATCTGTGAATGGAAGTGAACTTGTGATTTTGCAAGAGTTACATCAAACATATTATTTTTGTCAAAATGAGAGTGTAGAGGCTTTTGATTTGGCACTTTCATGGAAAGAAGATATACAATTTTGGGGGGAAGTTGCTAAAAAAAATAATGTTGTTTTGGTTACTTCATTGTTTGAAAAAAGGGCAGCTGGAATCTACCACAACACCGCAGTTGTTTTTGAAAAAGATGGAACAGTTGCTGGAAAATATAGAAAAATGCATATCCCTGATGATCCTGGATATTATGAAAAATTTTATTTTACACCTGGAGATATGGGATTTGAACCTATACAAACAAGTGTAGGAAAACTTGGAGTTTTGGTGTGTTGGGATCAATGGTATCCTGAAGCAGCAAGACTTATGGCTTTAAGAGGTGCTGAGATGTTGATTTATCCCACAGCGATTGGTTGGTTTGAAGCTGATGCCAAGGATGAAAAAGAAAGACAACGAGATGCTTGGATAGCAGTTCAAAGAGGGCATAGTGTTGCAAATGGTTTACCTGTTCTAACGGTAAATCGTGTAGGTTTTGAATATGATGATAGTGGTGTATTAGCTGGGACAAGATTTTGGGGAAATAGCTTTATTTTTGGTCCACTTGGGGAATTGCTTGCTAAAGGAAGCGAAGATAAAGAGGAGATTCTTTATTGTGAACTTGATATGAAACGAAGTGAAAATGTAAGAAGATGGTGGCCATTTTTAAGAGATAGAAGAATTGAAAACTATGGTGATTTAACAAAAAGATATATTGATTAGAAGGAGAAGAAGAGATGAAATTTAGTGGAAAAAATGTCTTAGTTACAGGTGCTAGTAAGGGAATTGGTGCGGAAGTTGCAAAAGTGTTGGCAACTTATGGATTAAAAGTTTGGATAAACTATAGAAGTAAACCAGAACTTGCCGATGGAGTGAAAGATGCAATTGAAGCAGAGGGTGGAAATGCAGCTGTTATCAAAGGGGATGTTTCTATTGAAGCTGATTGGGCGGAGATGATAAAAACGATAGTTGATTCTGATGGCGAGTTATCATATCTTGTAAATAATGCTGGAATTACAAAAGATAAATTAGCTATTCGAATGTCAGTTGAAGATTTTGATGATGTTATAAATGCAAATCTAAAATCAGCATTTATAGGGTGTCGCGATGCCTTAAAAACAATGAGTAAAAAAAGATTTGGTTCAGTTGTAAATATTTCTTCAATTGTTGGGGAAATGGGAAATGCAGGTCAAACCAATTATTCAGCTTCAAAAGGTGGAGTCAATACTATGACAAAAGCTTTTGCAAAAGAGGGAAGTGCAAGAGGGATAAGATTTAATGCAATTACACCAGGATTTATTCGAACTGATATGACAGATGAGTTAAAACCAGAGATAAAAGAGAACTATGAAAAAAATATTCCACTTGGTAGATTTGGTGAAGCAAAAGAGGTAGCAGATGCTGTTGCATTCCTTTTGAGTGACCATTCTAGCTACATTACTGGGGAAATTTTAAAAGTAAATGGTGGACTTTATACATAATTTTGGTTAATTTTAAGTATATTTGGTATAATTTTGTGAAACTTATTTAAAAAAGGAAAAAAAATGTTAGAAAAAATTAAAGCAGTAGTAGCTGAGCAATTAGATTGCGATATCGCTAATATCAAAGAAGATTCAAAGTTTATTGAGGACTTAGGTGCTGATTCATTGGATGTTGTTGAACTTGTTATGGCATTAGAGGAAGAATTTGATATCGAAATTCCAGACGAAAGTGCTGAAAAAATATTAACTGTTGCAGATGCATTAAATTACATCACAGAAAATAAATAATCTTAGAGATAATGTAGAAGTTATAAACTTCTATGCTTATCATAATCAAATAAATTACTAAAGTTTTATTTTTTAATATTTTGGTAATTTATAAAAATACACAATTAATTGAATGGAGTGCTGATAATAATGAAAAGAGTAGTAGTAACTGGTTTAGGAATGATAAATTCTCTAGGGTTGAATGTTGAAGATTCTTTTAAAGCTATTGTAAATGGTGAATGTGGGATAGATACAATAACTCTTTTTGATGCATCGGCTTTTGGTGCACAAATTGCTGGGGAAGTGAAAAATTTTGATATTGATGCTATTTTAGGAAAAAAAGAATCTAAAAAAGCAGATAGATTTATACACCTTGGAATCCATGCAGCTCAAGAAGCAATGCATGATGCTGGAGTTGTAGCTAATAATAAAGTAAGTGACGATATAGCTGACAGTTTTGGAATTGTTGCTGCTTCTGGGATTGGTGGATTATCAAATATAGAAAAAAATTCTGTAATTTGTGATACGAGAGGACCTTCTAAAATATCTCCATTTTTTATTCCATCAGCTTTAGTAAATATGCTTGGTGGATTTATCACAATTCAACATAATCTGAAGGGACCAAATATTTCAGCAGTAACTGCTTGTGCAGCAGGAACTCATGCTATAGCAGATGCGTATAAAACTATTGCATTAGGTGGAGCTGATAAAATGCTAGTTGTTGGTGCTGAGAGTGCTATTTGTGGTGCTGGTGTTGGTGGATTTGCTGCGATGAAAGCATTAAGTACAAGAAATGATGATCCAAAAACTTCTTCAAGACCATTTGACAAAAATAGAGACGGATTCGTCATGGGCGAAGGTGCTGGAGCATTGGTCCTTGAGACATTAGAATCAGCACTTGAAAGAGGAGCTAAAATTTATGCAGAAGTTATAGGATTTGGAGAAAGCGGTGATGCAAATCATATTACAACTCCAACAATGGATGGACCTCTTAGAGCCATGAAAGTTGCTTATGCTATGGCTAAAAAAAATAATGGTGGAGAATTGAAAATCGACTATGTAAATGCTCATGGTACAAGTACACCAGTAAATGACAAAAATGAAACAGCAGCATTAAAAGAGTTATTTGGAGGAGCTGAAAATTGTCCGCCTGTAACTTCTACAAAAGGTCAAATTGGACATTGTTTAGGAGCTGCTGGTGCATTAGAAGCAATTATTTGTATCAAAGCTATGGAGCAAGGAATTATACCTCCTACGATTAATCAAATAGAATCAGATGAAAATTGTGATCTTGATTATGTTCCAAATGTTGCTAGAAAAGCTGAACTTAACATAGTTATGAGTAATTCATTTGGTTTTGGTGGAACAAACGGTGTTGTAATTATGAAAAAATATTCAAAATAGAGTATTAAATGGCAATATATTTAGATTTTGAAGAGAACATAAAACAGATAGAAGATGAAATAATAGTTGCCAAGACGAAAGCAGATGAATACACTGTAACTATTTTAGAAAAGAAGTTAGAAGACGAGATTAATAAAACATATTCAAATCTTACTGATTTTCAGAAATTGAAACTTGCACGACATCCAGATCGTCCTTATGCACTTGATTATGTCAGAGGTTTAATGGTTGACCCTTATGAAATTCATGGGGATAGGCACCTTGCGGATGACCAAGCTATTGTATGTTTTATAGGATATGTAGGAACACAAAAATGTGTGGTTATCGGAGAACAAAAAGGACGAGGTGTAAAAAACAAAATTAAAAGAAATTTTGGAATGCCAAATCCTGAAGGTTATAGAAAAGCACTTAGAGCTGTTAAATTAGCAGAAAAATTTCAATTACCTATTTTATTTTTAGTTGATACTCCAGGTGCATATCCTGGGATTGGTGCCGAAGAGAGAAGTCAAAGTGAAGCGATTGCTAGAAATCTATTTGAACTAAGTGATACCAATACTGTTATTATCTCTGTAGTTATAGGAGAAGGTGGAAGTGGCGGGGCTTTAGCTATTTCTATTGGGGACCGATTGGCAATGATGAGATATAGTGTTTATAGTGTTATTTCCCCTGAAGGTTGTGCAAGTATTTTATGGAAAGACCAAGCTATGGTTGAAACTGCGACAAATGCACTTAAAATTACGGCAAATGATTTGAAAAATTGTAATTTAATAGATGACATTATTGATGAACCTATGATTGGTGCTCACAGGGAAAAAGAGGAAGCAATTAAAGCTTTAAAAGAGTATTTCTTAGCCCAAGTCAAAATAGTAAGTGCTTTGTCAGACGAAGAGAGATATGCAGTAAGATATGCAAGACTCATGTCTTTAGGAAGTTTTGCTTCCTAATAATAAATACATTGACTAGAGCCACTTGCAAATTCAAACAAATGATTATAAACAATTTCAATCATCATCTTTTTATACCATTTAAAAAAGATAGTATTGTCATCATAAAGCAAACTAAAGCTTATATTGTATGTCATTGCGAGGTACGAAGCAATCCAAAGAAGAAAGTGGATTGCCACACTTCGTTCGCAATGACCGTTTGGACTGCTTCGTGCCTTGCAGTGACTGGAATTGAAATGCTACTTTTTATTTTATTTGGCATTACTTTAAAAATAACCATTTGTTTGAATTTGCAAGTGGCTCATATGTAAGTTCCCAAAAACCTGTCGGCAATCAATCTTAAATCCCTATAACTACCGCCTTAAAAAATCAGATTTCTCAAAAAGCTCTCACGGGAGAGAAGAATATCTCCTTTTGTACCAACTGAACATTTTAGAATTTTGAAGAGAATAGCTCTACTCTTCGGGCAAAAGCCTAAAATGTATCTTTTTGTTTTAGTGTGCATTTATTATTTTATTTGGTATAAAAGTCTCTAACCAATTAACCTCTACAAAAAAAGAGTTTCACAATACAAAAATAGGAGTTTTGATGGTAAAAATAATTTCGAATATAGTTTTTTTAGGAGCACTCCTTTTAGGTGAAAGCCTCAAGGTGGGTGATACTTTTCCTCAAACTTCTTTTAAAAATCAATTTGAACAAAAAGTTTCTGTCTCAAAAAATATCAAACAATTTATAGTTGTCTTTTCAAAAGATGATAGTGAAAAGGTAAAAATATTTCTTGAAAAAAATCCAAACTACTTACAATCAAACGATACTCTCTATGGAACAGATTTGAGCGAAGCACCTTCTTTAGTGGTAAGTATGTTTATGAAACCAAAATTCAAAAAATATCCGTATTCGATGATATTACTAGAAGAGAAACAACAAGCAAAACTTTTCCCTAAAAGTGAAAATAAGATAACAATTCTCACTTTGGAAAATCTTCAAATAAAGAAAATCGAATACAAATCAAATTTAGAGCGGTAAAGTTATCTTAAATACCGCTCCAATATCGCTATTTGTTGCTTCAAGTTTTCCGTATAAATGTTTTTCGATTATCTCTTTACTCATATAAAGACCCAATCCTGTCCCTTGACTTTTATGTTTTGTAGTAAAATATGGGTCAAATATTTTGGGCAACACATTTTCAGGTATCCCTCCACCATTATCAGACACTGTAATGATAGCCTGATTGTCATTCTTTTCCAAAGTAATTTTTACAAAAGGATGTGTTGTTCCATGACTTACCATGGCATCTTTTGCATTGTTGATAATATTGATGAGAACTTCTGAAAGCTCACCTGCTACCATAGTTATTCGAATAGGTTGTGTTGTATCAATATCATTCACAATTTTAATGTAATGACTCTCCAAAGATGCCTTTACCATATCAATAGCACTATTGATTCTCTCTTGCAAAATGACCTCTTGAAGATCTTTTGTCTCTTTGAGATAGTCTCTAAAAGTATCGATAGTAGCTGAGAGGTATTTTGTAGTTTGTACGATAATAGTAAGCATCTCGTCCTCTTTTTTTGAATCAAGGATTCCAAACTCTTTTTGCACCAATATAGAGCTTGCAGAAGTGCTAATAAGGCTGAGTGGTTGTCTCCATTGATGGGCGATATTACCTATCATCTCTCCCATTTGTGCATGTTTCGTTTGTTCAAATATCTGTTTTTGTTGTTTTTCTTTAATCTCTTCATTTTCTTTTTGGGAAGTAATATCACTTATGTAGCCTATAAAATATGTTATGTTTCCATCGCTATCTCGAACAACAATAGTATTGTCATTGATCCATTTTAGTTCATTTGTTTTAGTAACTACCCTATAAGGTTCATGCTGAAAATAATCTTTATTGCTTCCACTTTCTACCTCTTGCATCACTCGTGGTAAATCATCTGCATAGATACACTGTGCATAGGTAATAGTGTGAGCCAAAAATTGATTTTTCTCATAACCTAAAAGTTTACTAATACTATTTGAAACATATTCGACACTCCAATTGGCATCATTTCTCCATTTAAATAAAATAGAATCTCCTTTATCAAAAAGAGAAAGAAGCAGATTTTGCTCTTTTGAAAGTGAATCAAGATGGAGATTTGCATTTGCAAGTTTTTGTTTAGAGTGGATTTGTCTTGCGATAAAATAAAGTATCAAAATGGACATAATAAACATTACAGCTCTAACAATAGCCGTATTTTCAATAACTGAAATTAAAACTAGACTTTTTTCATACGATACAATCCAAGCCAAGGTCTCACTCTCTAAATTATTTTTTATCGGTAAAAAAGAGGCTATTTCTATCTCTTTGAAATTACCGTATGGAGCCAAAACTATGCCAAAATCTTCCCCTTTTGACATTTTAGAGGCTATCTCATCACTATAATGAGCCAGTCTCTCTTTGTTATGCACAACACACATTTGTTTATGATGTCCATCGGTGAGGGCGAACATATATTCTTTATTTTCAGCACTTTGTGTATAGGTCAAAACAAGATCATCTCTTCCCCAGGCATTTGAGTCAAAAATCTTTTTATTAACCAAAAAATGAGAGTGGATACTACTTATCTTGTCAAGATACCATTGGAAACTATCACTAGAAAATGAAATCTCTATTGCCCCTATGTGTTTATGACTTTTATCAAAGAGGGGATAAACATTTCTAAAGGCATGAGAAGTTTTCCCTTGAGCAAAACCTCTAAAAATCTTTTTTGTACGATTAGTGTATTCAAAATCTTTCCGAATACCTGTCAAATTATCCCTAAATTTTGAGGGTTTATGGGCTCTATAAAAAACTGTATTATCTGGAAAAATAAAGTGATATTGCAAAATCCCCTCTTTTTTAAAGATAGGATAAGTTGGTGCAAGTAAACTGTGAAATTGCTCTCTTAGTTCATTTTGTCTTTGTGGGGTCGCACTCAATGCTTCTTTTAAAATCTCGATGTTTTTCCCATTTTCGACGGTAAGTGCATAAGCAGTATCAGAAACCTTTGCTTGGGTTTCTAATAATACTTTGTAGTGAGTGGATACAATATTGAGTTTATTTTCTATAGCAACCCTTTTGGATTCAGCCAAGTTTAATTCACTCAGAATGTAAACAACGCCATTAAATAGAAGCAAAAAAAGTGCGAAAAGTATATAATTTTTTAAGTTCATTTGTAAAATCCTTTGTATGCAAAACAGTAAGTATTGATAAGTAAAACGATAATAATATTATTTCTTCTTAATAAAATTATAACTTAATAATATTAATATTATATCCACTATAGATTTGTAAATTTAAAAGTTATCTTCTCAGAATTAGACAAAATCAAACAATAAGCTAATGCTAGCATTAGCTTATTGTTTGATTTGACATTAATTAGCTGGAAGTACTTATCGTTGAATTTGGTGCGAAAGTTAAGTTTTTTGAATTATGAAGTGATTTTATTATCTTGAAGTAAAAACTGTCAAAAGATACCTTCAGAATAAAAAAAGATGACAAAAAAGTTACAACTTTTTAATTTTCTCTTAATCAAAAATATTAGTTAAAATTAGTTACAATACAAGTTCTAAAAAAAGGAGATCATTATGCTACTAAGCGTTAAACAAAAGATTTTTATGGCACTTTTATTTGTTGCATTTTTTGCAAGTATTATTTTTGGATTTTTTATCTATTTTAGTCTCAAACAAACATTTTTTGAAACTGTTCAATATAGACTTCATAGTGGAATTAATGGAACTAGTTTGTATTTGGGTGATGATTTTGTTGATAAATACACAAAAGAAACTCCTATCGATTCTTTGGCATATGATGCCTCTATGAAAAAACTAAGTGATTTTGCTCAAAATAATGGTTTAGAATATGTCTATTTGATGGCTAAAAAAGATAGCAAAATCTACACTGTAATCTCAAGTGCCACACAAGAAGAGTTAGAAAAAAAAGAGTACGATACCTTTATGACAGAATATGAAGCAAGCGAAGGTATTATGAATGGTTTTACTCCTAATAATCAATTTTTAGAAGAAACTATAGATAAATATGGGCATTTTTATTCGTTAATTGTTTCAAAACAGTCAAAGAATGGTCAAATCTACCTCTTGGGAGCTGATATTGAAGCAAGTTATATCACCTCTGCACTTAATGACATTTTGCTAAAAACAATTGCTATAACAATGATTATTTTAGTTATCGCTATTTTATTCGCTTATTTTGTAAGTAATAGTATCGGTAAAAAAATAAATAGCACACAAAAAGGTATTTTAAACTTTTTTGATTTTTTATCAAGGAAAACAACTGTTGTAGCACATCTTGACATCAAAGAGATGGATGAATTTGGCGTGATGGCACAAGTGATTAATGAAAATATAGACACTATTCAAATAGGACTTTTAGCCGATAGCAATGCAGTATCTCAAGTAGTTGCTATAGCGAATCAAATCAAATCTGGAAAACTTGATGGGATAATCGATGCTAATCCGAATAATCCACAACTTATAGAACTTAGCAATGTTTTAAATGATATGCTAAAAGCTTTAAATCTCAATATCAATTCTGTTCTTAATACACTTAATAGTTATTCAGATTATGATTTTACAAAAACTACAGATAAAAATAATTTAGAAGGTTCCCTTGGTAGCTTGATTGAAAATGTCAACACACTTGGTCAAGAGATTACAAATATGCTTCTTCAAAATATGAAAAATGGTACAACTTTGGGAGATAGTTCAAAACAACTTTTATCAAATGTGACTAATCTTAATAATGCTTCCAATCAAGCAGCTGCAAGTCTTGAAGAAACAGCGGCAGCACTAGAACAAATTACAAGCAATATTAGAAGCAATAGAGAAAATATTACAACAATGGCTACCTTATCAAATAGTGTTATCAACTCAGCACAAAAAGGGGAAGCATTAGCAACACAAACAACTCTTGCTATGGATGAGATAAACACTCAAGTAAGTGCAATTAGTGATGCCATTGCAGTGATTGATCAAATTGCTTTTCAAACAAATATTTTATCACTCAATGCAGCAGTTGAAGCTGCAACTGCAGGTGAAGCAGGAAAAGGATTTGCAGTTGTTGCTGGGGAAGTTAGAAACTTAGCAAATAGAAGTGCCGATGCTGCAAATGAAATTAAAGCTCTTGTTGAAAGTGCAAAATCAAAAACAAATCAAGGGAAAGATATAGCAAATGATATGATAAAAGGATATGGAGATTTAAGTCAAAATATCTCACAAACTTCTATGATTATATCTCAAGTGGAAATCTCTAGCAAAGAACAGTTGAGTGGAATTGAACAAATCAATGATGCCGTAAGTACACTTGATAGGCAAATACAAGCAAATGCAAGCATAGCATCACATACAACTGAAATAGCACACCTAACAGATGAGCTTGCAAAGGTTATTATTAACGATGTCAATGGGAAAAAATTTACGGGAAAAACAATAAAATAGATTTTCTAAAATTGTAGGTTGGCGACCCCAGATAGATTTGAACTATCGTTATCAAGATGAAGTCTTGATGTCCTTGGCCAACTAGACGACAGGGTCATTTTAAGGGGAAGAATTCTAGCTAAATAAAACTTAATCTTATTTAGCCTAGAGTTTGGCTATAAATTAGCTATTTATTTTCTCTTTTATCTCTCTTGCAATTGCAGAAATTTTAGAAATTTTTTCACTATTTGATAATGATTCATCGATAAGATATTTCACAAAAGCACTTCCAACGATAACCCCATCAACACCTTGCACTTTCTCTTTTGCTGTATTTTCATCAACTCCAAATCCTGTATAAATAGGAGTTTGGGTATATTTTTTTACATTTGCTATGATAGTTGATAAATCTTCACTTTTACCGCTTCCTGTAATCCCTGCATAAGCCACAAGATAGATAAACTCGCTACTGTTTTCTACAAGCTTTTGAATTCTCGCTTCACTATCCGTTGGAGCTACAAAACTTACTATTGATTGGTTGTATTTTTGAAATATCTCTTGATATCTTGCTGATTCTTCAAAAGGGAGATCTGGGATAATCGAACCTTTTACTCCATATTCTTTCCCTTTAGCTAAAAAGTTTTCCACTCCATATCTAAAAAATGAGTTCATATATCCCATCCACAACATATCCATCTTCGGTGCTATTTGGGAAGTTACTTCAAACAAATCTGTAAGCTTAAAGCCATTTTTGATAGCCATTAAACTTGCTTTTTCAATAATGGGTCCATCAGCAACTGGGTCACTAAATGGGATACCAAGCTCTAAAATATCAACTCCATTTTCTTTCATAGAGAGTGCTAAATCTACTGTAAAATTGTTGTTTGGGAGTGATGAAGTTATAAATCCTACTAATTTTTTCAAGTTAATAATCCTTTAGTAATGTTTGGGTAGGATTCTAACATTAAAATAATAAAGG